>NZ_LFVU01000024.1 GCF_001047375.1 Clostridium cylindrosporum DSM 605 | reverse complement strand
GTGCTAAGGGATGAAACAATAGTGGAGGTAAGAAGAATGCCAGATTATATAAGGAAGTATGAACCTCTTTGGGGAGCTTGGGGGATTGATGATTTAATTGGAGAGGGTAGTTTTGGAAAAGTGTACAAGCTTACCCGTGAGGAATTTGGTCATAAGTACGAAGCTGCTTTAAAGCTTATAAGAGTACCAAGTCGTGAACTATATAAGGAAGCTGTAGATTCAATTGGTAATAATGAAAACTCTCTAACAGAGTATTTTGAAGAGGCAGTTCGTGAAATAGTAAAGGAAATAGAAGTTTTATATACTTTAAAGGGAAATAATAATATTGTTGGATATGAAGAGCATATGATTGTTCCACTAGATGGAGAAATAGGGTGGGACATTCTTATAAAAATGGAGTTTGTAAAGTCCCTTAAAAATTATACATGTGAAAATAGAATGAGTCGAAGGGACATAATCAAGCTTGGAATAGATATATGTTCAGCACTAGAGCTTTGTAATTCAAAGGGAATAATACATAGAGATATAAAGGAAGAGAATATATTTATATCCCAGGATGGAAAGTTCAAGCTTGGGGATTTTGGAATAGCTAAAAAGCTATCTGAAAAAGGTTATACAGTATCTAAAAAAGGAACTCCAATATATATGGCGCCAGAGGTTTATAAGGATGAAAGATATACTTTCAGTGTAGATATATATTCCTTAGGACTAGTGCTTTATAAGCTATTAAATAACGGAAGGTTACCATTTATGCCTCCATACCCAGAGGAGGTTAAGTATCAAGATAGCCAAAGGGCTCTTAATAGAAGGCTTAAGGGAGATGCTATTGAAGCTCCAGTTAATGCAGGTGATAGATTAGCTAAGTGTATTTTAAAAGCATGTGCTTATAATGAAGAAGATAGATACCTATCTCCAAGTGAAATGAAATTGGATTTAGATAATGTTATGAATACAATGCTTGAACAGGATAAGGATGAAAAAGTTACCTTTCTACAAAGTGTTCCAAGTAGAAGTATAGGGAAACAAAATAAGGAATCAACTATCCTAAAGCCTATATCAAATGTTAGTGAAGGGGTAGATGATAAAACACAAAAACAGCCTCCTTCATTTGAAACATTAAGCTATGAAAATAATGATAAAACCTACAAAGATGTTTCTAAAACTGAGAAAATGGTTATTGAAGAAACAGAAAGGTTTAGTAATCTAAGTGATAGTATAGAGAAAACAGAGAGAATGAATTCAATAGATTCACAAACTGTAAAAGAAGATGAGAAGGATTCTAAATATATAAAAGAGAATGAAGAGGATTTAGAAAGACCTAAATGTATACAGGATGATGAAGATGATATAGAGGATTGTGAGTCAGAAGAAATCCCAGTAACAAAACCAAAGGTTACATATATAAAGAAAAAATCTAAAAAGAAGTTATCAATTAAAAACATATTAATAGGAGCCTTTATTATAGGAATAATTATTCCATTTTGCTTTGGAGTTATTACTGGAATTGTACAAGAAATTAAGGGTATCGATAAAACGAAATCTATACAGACAAATAACGATTTAACCGCAGATACATCTACAATAGAAAATGAAGATAATAAAAATTCAAATAATATAGATGATAATTCGAGTTTTATTTCTAAGATTAAAAATAAGATCAAAGGTGATAACAGTACAGATATAGAAAATCAGTGGGAAACAGGAAATTCATCTGCTAATATTTTAAATGGTGGAATTGTAGCAAAACAGGGAGATTACATATACTACTCTAATCAAACTTCAGGTGGGGTGCTTTGCAGAGCTAAAATAGATGGAAGTGAAGCTATCCAGTTATCAGCTGATAATTCAATGGATATAAATGTAGTGGGTGAATGGATTTATTACACCAATGCAAATGATGGATACCTTTATAAAATAAAAGCTGATGGTAGCGGTAGAACGAGGATAGGAGAAGGGTTTGCAAGCTTTGTAAATGTAGTAGGTGATTCTATTTACTATATTAACCCTCAAAATATAAATATATATAAAATGAAAACAGATGGAAGTAATAGCACTTCATTAAGTTCTGATCTTACAGAGGGCTATTCTATAGATGGTGGAATGATATATTACATCAAAATGGAAGGAGACCAAAAGAGGCTGTATAGGATGGATCTTAATGGGAATGATAAAGTGAAGATTTCTGAGGATTATGCCAGAGGGGTAAATGTTTCAGGAGAATTTGTATACTATATAAATCAAGGTGATAACAATAGAATTTATAAGGTGAAAAAAGATGGTAGCTCTAGACAAAGTGTTAGTGATATAAGGGCACTTGAGATAAATGTAGTAGGAAACAAGATTTACTATATTAATTCTGATGATTATAAAGTATATGAAGTTAATTCAGATGGATCAGGAAATAGAATGGTAAGCTCTACAGGAGAGGCTTCTGCTTTAAATATTGCTGGAGATGTTGCATATTTTAGAGGTGGAAATCAAAATCCAATTTTATATAAAATGAATATTAACTAAATACTATGGAATTTAATGTAATGAATATTAAATTAAATAAAACAAAAAATATAAAGGTAACTCTTATATAGTAAGTTGCAAATAAGTATTTAATAATACCTATAAAGGAGTAATCTTATGGCAAGCGATAACACTAAAGAACATAATATTAAAATTCCAATAGAAAAGCACGATACTGCTGCATGGGCGAACATTGAGAAGCTTCAACCAGTTAGTAATGTATCAATACCTCATAAGTCTGAAGTAAGAAATGCTAAGGATTGGGTAGACGCGAATCAAAAGTAGGGAAGTCATATGACTTCCCTTTTTTGTTTATCTATCTGATAAGTGTTTATAGTTTTCATATCTTTCATGTGCATGCTTTTCAGCTATATCAAACATTTCTTCCGCAATTTCTGGGAAAGTATTAATTAAAGAAGAGTAGCGAACTTCTCCCTTAATAAAGTCTTTAAATGCTTTCGTAGGTTCCTTTGAATCAAGTATAAATGGATTCTTACCTTCTTCTTTAAGAAGAGGGTTATATCTATATAGATGCCAATATCCTGATTCTACTGCCTTTTTCTCCTCAGCTATACTTGTTCCCATACCTGTTTTTATACCATGACTTATACAAGGAGCATATGCAATTATCAGTGATGGTCCCTTATATGCTTCAGCTTCAGCTATTGCCTTAATAGTGTGGTTCATATTTGCTCCCATAGCAATTTGGGTTACATATACGTAACCATAACTCATAGCCATCATGCCAAGATCCTTCTTTCGGATCTTTTTACCTGCTGCTGCAAACTTAGCGACTGCTGCTGTAGGAGTAGCTTTAGAGGATTGGCCACCGGTATTAGAGTAGATCTCTGTGTCCATAACAAATATGTTAACGTCATCCCCAGATGATAAAACTTGATCAAGACCGCTAAAGCCTATGTCATATGCCCAGCCATCTCCACCTATCATCCAGTGGGATTTCTTAACTAGATAAGCCTTTTTATCTATGATCTCTTTTAGAACCTCATTGTTATCAAGGGATTCACCTTTAATTGCATCAAGGATTTTTGCTGTAGCAGCTTTAGATCCTTCACCATCATCTATAGATTCTAGCCAATCTTTAAATGCATCCTTTAGAGGAGGACTTATATCCATATCTAATGCTTCCTTGATTAATAAAGAGAGTTTTTCTCTAATTTGCTTTACAGCAAGATACATTCCATAACCATATTCTGCATTATCCTCAAATAGGGAATTTCCCCATGAAGGTCCATGTCCATTTGAATTTGTGGTATATGGAATAGATGGAGCACTACCTCCCCAAATAGATGAACAACCTGTTGCATTAGCTATCATCATTCTATCACCATAAAGCTGTGTTAAAAGTTTTATATATGGAGTTTCACCACAACCAGGACAAGCACCATGGAATTCAAGTAGAGGTCTTACAAATTGACTTCCCTTTAATGTTTTAGGGTCCATTAATGTTTCTTTAGTAGAAAGACTTAACCCAAATTCCCAGTTATCAGACTGTGCTTTAATTTCCTCTTCAGCATTATTCATTATTAATGCTTTACCAAGTGCTGGACAAATATCTGCACAGTTACCACAACCAGTACAATCAAGTGGGCTTATTTGAATTCTATATTCAAGTCCTTCAAGTCCCTTGCCAGCAGCCTTCTTAGAATCAAATCCTTCAGGTGCCTTAGATTTTTCATCCTCATTTAGTAGGTAAGGTCTTATTACTGAGTGAGGACAAATATAAGAACATTGATTACATTGGATACACTTATCAAGTTGCCACTGAGGAATAGTAACAGCAATTCCTCTCTTTTCGTAGGCAGTAGTTCCTAGTGGGAATGTTCCATCCTCCATACCCTTAAAGGAACTAACAGGAAGTTCATCTCCCTCATGTCTTGACATAGGTCTTTGAATCTTCTTTACGAAATCAGGTTCTTCTTTTTCCTTAGTATTTTCATCTTTAGCATCCTTCCAAGTAGATGGAATAGTTACCTTAATAAGAGACTCTATACCTTTATCTATAGATTCTTTGTTCATATCTACTATCTTTTGACCCTTTTTACCATAGGTCTTCTCAACGGATTCTTTTAAGAGTTTAGTTGCATCTTCAACTGGTATAACCTTAGATAGCTTGAAGAATGCTGATTGCATTATCATATTGATTCTTCCACCAAGTCCAATTTCTCCAGCTATAGAGATTGCATCAATTATGTAAAAGTTTATATTATTCTCTGCTATATACCTTTTCATAGAAGCTGGTAGCTTTTCATCAAGTTCAGCTTCACTCCATGGACAGTTTAGTACAAATGTACCATTTTTCTTTAATCCCTTAAGGATGTTAAAGTTATATATAAATGATTTGTTATGGCAAGCAATGTAATCAGCACTAATAACCAGGTAAGGTGACTTTATCTTTTCCTTACCAAATCTTAAGTGAGATATTGTACTTCCACCTGACTTTTTACTATCATAGGAGAAGTATGCCTGAGCGTATAGGTCTGTATTATCCCCAATTATCTTTACAGCTGCCTTATTTGCACCTACTGTTCCATCTGAACCAAGGCCCCAGAATTTGCAGCTTATAGTTCCCTCAGGAGTTGTTTCTATAACTTCTCCCTCAGGAAGTGAGGTATTAGTTATATCATCTTTAATTCCTATAGTAAATCTATCCTTAGGCTCACTTTCCTTAAGGTTATCAAATACAGCTACAATCTGAGATGGAGTTGTATCCTTTGAACCTAGTCCATATCGACCACCTATAATAAGAGGCTTTATAGGTTCATTGTAAAACACCTTACATATATCAAGATATAAAGGCTCTCCAATTGAACCAGGTTCCTTAGTACGATCAAGAACAGCTATTTTCTTAACTGACTTAGGAAATACTTTCATAAAGTACTCAGGAGAAAATGGACGGTATAAGTGAACCTTAATAACGCCAACCTTTTCACCCTTATTAATTAAGTAATCGATGGTTTCTTCTATTGTGTCACACACAGAACCCATTGCAACTATTACGTTCTCAGCATCTGGTGATCCATAGTAGTCAAATGGATGATAACTTCTTCCGGTTATCTTTTCTATTTCCCTCATATAGTTTTCAACGATATCAGGAACTGCTTCATAAAATGAATTTGAAGATTCTCTACCTTGGAAATATATATCAGGGTTTTGAGCTGTTCCACGAAGAGTTGGATGCTCTGGATTTAAGGATCTATCTCTAAATTCCTTGATTGCTTCATAATCAACTAATTTAGCAACATCATCTTGATTGATTACTTCTATCTTTTGATATTCATGTGAAGTTCTAAATCCATCAAAAAAGTGCAGAAATGGTATTCTGGATTTTATAGCAGAAAGGTGAGCTATGTTAGTTAAATCCATTACTTCCTGAACATTTGATGACGCTAAAAGGGCTACCCCTGTTTGTCTTGTAGCCATAACATCTTGGTGATCACCGAAAATTGATAAAGCATGAGTTGCTATTGCTCTAGCAGTTACATGAACTACGCCAGGTAATAGTTCTCCAGCCATTTTATAAAGGTTTGGGATCATTAGTAAAAGTCCCTGTGATGCTGTATATGTAGTTGTAAGTGCCCCAGCTGCTAAGGACCCATGAATTGCACCTGAAGCCCCAGCTTCTGATTGAAGTTCTACAACTTTAACTGGTTGGCCAAATATGTTTTTTCTACCATGTGCGGACCACTCATCAACACTCTCCGCCATCGGTGTTGATGGGGTTATTGGATAGATAGCTGCAATCTCGGTAAAAGCATAGGAACTTTCCGCAGCAGCTTGATTACCGTCCATTGTTTTCATGTTCTTTGGCATAGAATAACCCTCCTTCATCAAGCCTAGATTTTATATAACATGTATATTATTTACCAATTAAATATAATAGATACATAGTTGCAAGAAAAAGAATGAGAAAATAAAAACAAAAAAGATTAATTCGATGATTATGAAAATTATGTGTAATATATAAAAGTATGTAAAAGATGGAATAAAATGTAGAAAGATTCCGGGAGTTGTGGTAATATATTGAAGGTATGATACGTATTTACATTAAATATAGAGAAAAAAACTAACATAAAAAATATTCATAATAGAGTAGTTTAATTATTTTATTATAAACATTCAAAAAAATCATAAGATTTTGTAGAAAAGGTATAAAAAATATGTTAATATATTAACGACATAATTCTGCAGTTATTATGGAAAATTTAATAAAGCATTTAATAAAACATAATATAAAGGGGTAAATGACATGCATAAGAAAATTATAACTATGGTTTTATCATTAGGGGTTTTGGCTTCACTTTTATCAGGATGTGCTCAAAAAGTTGAAAAAGAAGTTAGTACATCAAATGTAACTGTAAAGGAAGAAGTTTATAAAAGAGCACAGGTTAAAAGTGCAGAGGAAGCTCAGAAGCTATTAGTAGAAGGAAACAAAAGATTTGTAAGTGGTAATGTTTTAAATAAGGATTTCAGTAAAGATAATTTAAAGAAGTTAAGTAAGGGTCAAGAGCCATTTGCTGTAATAGTTAGCTGTAGTGACAGTAGAGTTGATGCTGAAGCTCTATTTGATCAAGGCCTTGGAGATCTATTTGTTATTAGAGATGCTGGAAATGTAATGGACAAGATAACTCTAGGTAGTGTAGAGTACGGTGCAGAGCATTTAAAGACTCCACTAATAGTAGTATTAGGACATGAAAAGTGTGGAGCTGTAAAGGCAGCAGTTGATAAAGCAGAAGCTCCAGAAAATATTCAAGCGATAATAGATAAGATTAATGTTCCACTAAAGGTTGTACAAGGTAATAATGTACCAAAGGATAAGATGTACCAAGAAGTGGAGGATGCTAATATAGAGAATACAGTAAATGATATTAAAAAAGACCCTGTTATAGATCATCTAATAAAGGCTAATAAGGTTAAGGTTGTTGGTGCTAAGTACCACATCGAAACTGGAGAAGTTGTATTTGAATAAAATATAGAATTATGACCAATAATAGGAAGAGAAATCTTCCTATTATTTTTTTGTTTTTTTGAATATTTTATATAAAATTTAAATATTATTTAACCTTAACATAAATGTAATATAATGGACAAAAGATTTGCACAGTTATAAAATAAACCTAAAATATAAATTATTTAATTATAAATAATTTGGGAAAGTTTAAAAGGGAGGTATTTATATGCCAAATAGTAAAGAAACTTTACCTGCAAGAAGATTTGCTAGAATTTTAATAGCTGCATTACTAGTATTTGTAAATTTAAGTACTATAACTGGTAAGAGCCTTATGGAGATATTTAACTCTATATTTAGATAATAATAAAATATTAAATAAAAATTACCCCGCTAAGTACAATAAATGCAAAGCTACTTAGCAGGGAGGTATTTTTATTGGAATATAAGATTAGGCATTTTCAGATGATGAAGGTGCTGTAAACACTCTAGCTGCAAGTTCTGTATCAAGCATGTATAAGGCAGCTGGGTTATCTACTGATTTTGATATCTTCTTTAAAAGAGTATTGAAGTTGTTTTCTTCCTCTACCTGTTCATCTACAAACCATCTAAGTAAGCTAAGGGTTGCATGTTCCTTCTCTTCAGTAGCAATATCTACTAAGCTATAGATTCTACTAGTCACTAATTGTTCGTGTTCATATCCCTTCTTAAATAAATCTACTATACCATTATAGTTAGAATCCGGTTTTTCTATTGTATCTAGTTCCACTGTACCACCTTTTTGAAATATATAGTCGTAAAGCTTCATTGCATGGAATAGTTCTTCTTGAGCTTGAATTCTAAAGAAATTAGCAATTCCTGAAAGGTCCATTGATTCAGCATAGGAAGCCATAGCTAAATAAGTATAAGATGAATAAAATTCAAAGTTTACTTGTTCATTAAGTTTTTTAAGTAGATGCTCCTTTAACATGAAAATCTCCTTTTCGATATATTTTTAATTTTGTTAAATAATATTTTGCCCATATTAATAAAAAATTATAAAAAAGTTTTAAATAAATTAAGAAAAAAAGTGAAATATTACAATAAATTTACAATTTTAATATTTTAAGTTAACATATTTATATTATTATAAAGTTAAGTAAGTAATTGAGTGTCTAGAACTATAGATGGGAAAAAATAGTAAGATAAATTAATCATATAGCATGATTGGTTATATAGAAAAGGAGTGGGGGGTTTGATTAATACTTTAGAAGTTAAAGAACATATTAATTACCAATATGAAGAGTTATGCAATATAATTAAGACAGAAAATATTAATTCTGTTTTTCAGCCAATTGTATCTCTTTATGATGCTACGGTAATAGGATATGAGGCACTAAGTAGAGGACCAGAGAATTCTTCTATGCAAAGTCCCGAAGTACTTTTGAATATAGCTAAAGAATATGATAAATTATGGGAACTTGAAGAGCTATTTCGAAGTAAGGCATTAGAAAGTATCTATAATAAAAAGATTGATGTGAAGATATTTTTAAACATTAATCCAATTATTATGAACAGTATGCGATTTAAGGATTCATTTACAAAGGAGTACTTAAGGAAGTATTGCCTTGGAGTTGAAAATATAATTTTTGAAGTTACAGAAAAGGAAATGATATCAGATAGAGAGAGCTTTAGAATTACAATTGAGGATTGTAAAAATGATAATTATAAAATAGCAATTGATGATTTTGGAGCGGGATATTCAGGATTTGGCAGAATATATGATATTAAGCCACACTATATAAAGCTTGATATGGATATTGTCAGAGATATTGATAAAGACAATACTAAACAAGCAATAGTAAAAAGTATATATGAATTCTCTAGATTGTCAGGTTGCAAGTTAGTTGGGGAAGGTATAGAAACAGAGGAAGAATTAAAAACCCTTATAAATATAGGTGTTCAATATGGACAAGGGTATTTCATTCAAAAACCTCATAAGGATATAATGCCTATTAGACAAGAAGTTATTAATATAATAAGAAATCAAAATGATGATGAGATAAGTGAAGTAGGATACAATATATCTAATGTATACATAAGCAGTATTGCAAAGAAAGTAGATACTATTCATACTGATACTCTTGTACGTGATGTTGATAATATATTAAAAAAAAACAAGATTTATTAGGAATGTGCATAGTTGAAAATGATGTGGTAAAGGGTGTTGTAACAAGACATGCTTTCTATACTAAACTTGGCTGGAGATATGGATACAGCCTATATTCATCTAAAGCAATATCAAATATAATGAGTAGAGACTTTCTAAGTGTTGATTATAAAATGCCAATTGACATGGTAATAAAACTTGCAATGTCAAGGGATGAAGATACACTATATGATCATATAACTGTTGTTAAGGATTCTAAGTATTATGGAATAGTAACAGTAAAGGATTTAATTGAAAAAACAATTGAAATAGAAGTCGATAATGCAAGACATTCTAATCCTTTAACGGGAATTCCAGGAAATGTTATCATTGAGCAGAACCTAGAAAAGTGCATTTTTTCTAATGAGAATTATTGTGTAATGTATTTTGATATAGATAATTTTAAAGCATATAATGATATTTATGGCTTTGAAAGTGGAGATAAGGTTATAAAGCTACTAGCAAAGGTTATTAGTCACAATATGCCAAAGGAAAACTTTATAGGTCATATTGGTGGTGATGATTTTATCGCTATATCCTATAGTTATAATGTAGAGGATATTTGCAGTAGTATTATAAAGGATTTTGATATGTTATCTATAGAATACTATGATAAAAAAGACATAGAAAAGGGATATATTACAGCTCAAAATAGACATGGTGTAGAAGAAGAGTTTCCTTTGATTTCATTATCTATAGCAGCTTTAACTAATAAGAGAAAAGAATTTAGAAGTGTTTATGCTTTAGCTAAAGAAGCAAGCAGACTAAAAAGAAAATGTAAACAAAACACAGGTAGTTCATATTTTATTATATAAAGGATTATTAGATGGAAAGTTATATACGAGATAAAGCAAACTATCTCAGAAATAAAAGTTAAATTTTATTCTGAGATAGTTTTTATTTATTCTATACTAAAGCCAGTATCCTCAATACAGTTTTTTATTTCTGACTGGGAAGCAGGATCATTATATATTACTTCAACACTTCCACGTGCAAGGTCAACACAAACTTTATTAACACCGTCAATTTTCTCAAGGGCATTTTTAACTTGAGTTTTCATATTTTGGTTAGCTATTCCATTAACAATATAGTGTCCTCTTTTCATATCACTAATCTCCTTATATAAAAAATTATATAAGTAGTATGCTCATATTCGAGAGAATATATTAAAATTCGATTTTAATCTTGAAAATAATTAAGAGTTTTAAAGTTTAAAAGAAGGAAAAGAAGCTGATATTAGATAACTAACCCTACAAAAATAGTAGGGTTTTTATTTGTGAAAATATAGAACATTTATGTAAGGTAGTGAATATTATGTAATGTACTCGGGTTTTCCTAAGCTCAATAATTATGAAAGGGTGATAAAAATGTTTGGTCCTTTTGGATTTGTTCCATTTGGTTTTGGGCCTATTGTTCCAATAATACCAATACCAATAAACAGAAGACGTAGACGTAGAAGATTTCCAATAGGAATTGGGGTTATACTATAATAAGGATAGGATAGTTAAGAGTTTCATTATATTTTAATAAATCTAAACATTAAAAAGGAAGCGTACAATGTTTTGTAAGGCTTCTTTTTTAATTATTACATATAAGGTATTGACTAATTTTAGGAAATAATATAATATCAAATCATAGTAAACATATAGGAAAAGTTATTCTTATAACTTGCTGGCCAGCAAAAGTAATCATCTATAATTTATAATAATAAAAAAGATTGGAGGAATTGTCATGGATATAAATATAAATTTAATACTAGCAATAGTGTTATCCATAGTGGCAGTTTACGCTATATATAAAATTAAAACTAAGACTAATAAGTTTGCATTTGCTACATTATCAGCACTTGTACTTGGTTTAATCTTAGGTGCTGTATTTAAAAAGGACATAATGTTTCTAGAGGTTGTTGGAAGTGGATATATGTCATTAATTAAAATGATTATTGTACCACTTGTTATGGTTTCACTAATAACTAGTATAATAAGGCTTAAAAACCTAAATACTTTAAAATCAATAGGAGCTAAAACCCTTGTTATTTTACTTGGAACTACTGGTATAGCAGCGGCTATAGGTATAGTAGTAGCTAATGTTTTTAAATTAGGACAAGGGTTAAGTTTTTCAGGAGCAGGGGATTTTAAGGCTAGAGAAATACCTACACTTTCTAAGGTATTAGTGGACATGCTTCCATCAAATCCTTTTGCATCAATAGTTGATAATAAAATAATACCAATAGTTATATTCTCATTATTTATTTCAATTGCTTTAATGACACTGGATAATAAGAGTCCAGAAAAAGCAAAGCCTTTTAAGGACTTTATACTATCAGCATATGATGTAGTGCTTGAAATTACGAGAATAGTACTAAAGTTCATTCCTTATGGAGTATTTGCATTAATAGCTACAGCAGCAGCTAGCAATGGATTAGATACTATAAAATCATTAGCGTGGGTTGTTGCAGCGGTTTATATATCATGCATACTTCAAATTCTACTTGTTCATACACCACTTGTTTCACTAGTTGCAAGAAAGAATCCATTTGCTTTCTTTAAGGGAATTTTCCCAGCACAAACAGTGGCATTTACAAGCCAAAGTAGTTATGGAACACTACCAGTTACAATAAAGTCCTTGGTTGAAGGTGTTGGAGTATCTCAAAACGTTGCAAGTTTTGTTGCACCTTTAGGTTCAGCTATAGGAATGAATGGTTGTGGAGGACTATATCCTGCAATCGTAGCTATATTTGTAGCAAATGTATTTGGAATTCATTTAACGGCATATTCATATGGATTAATAATATTAACAACAGTAGTTTCATCAATTGGAATTGCTGGGGTACCAGGTGCAGCTACAATGTCTACAACAGTTGTATTAGCGACTCTTGGCCTACCAATTGAAGGTATGGCTATGGTAATGGCGGTAGATTCAGTAATTGATATGGCTAGAACAGCTACTAATGTTACTGGATCAGCGGTTACAGCACTAGTTGTAGACGAATCAGAAAAAAGAAAATCATCACATAAAAGTGTTAATGCTTCAAGAACTGTCTAGATAATAAGAATTTAATAAGATAATTTAAGCCTTTGACTAATTAGAAACGTCAAAGGCTTTTTATCTATATATTTTTATTAAATAATAAGAACCTTTATGTAAACTAATGAATATTATGTTATTAGTTAAAGGCAAATAATAGCCTAATAATCTTTAAGGGGGTAATTAAAAATGTTTTATGGATATAATAGATATGGACGCCGTGGAGGCAGAGGATACTATCATGGAGGGAATGGATTCGGGGGATTTGGGGTACCATTTTTACTTGGATACGTAGTAGGAAGAGGACCGTACTATAGACCACCATACTATGGACCATACGGATGGTAGTTTTATTCCAATAGTATATAAAAATAACATTTAGTAATATAAATAGCTGCTGGTAAATATAAAGTGCCAGTAGCTTTTGTAATATTTTATGCTAAAACATTATTTAATTGAAATTCATTTTCTGAGCCTGCAACTCCAGATATTTCAATTGAACTTATATACATATCTTACAGAAACATTTACTCTTTTTGTAAGAACTCTCAATGTTACGAGAAGAGTTCCTATACTAGTTTGAGTTGTAAATGCCACTACTGGTGTAGGGTAGATTTTCTTTATGAACTTCATTAGGCTTACTTTTCCAATAAATGCTACAAGAATGCCTTGTACTACAACAATTTGAAGTATATAAGCAACATAGATAGATAGGAGTACTTTAGTAAGTGGAAGTAATGAACTAAGTCCAAAGTGAGCTGATATAGATGTCATAATGGCAATAACTCCATATGGAACAAGTTCTATAACATGCTTTGTTACTCTAGACATAATGTCTCTAAGTGAATCTATAAATTCCTTTACAGGTCTCGTTTTTTCTCCTCCTTCAAGAATCATAGCAGATGATACAAATAATGAGAATATAACAACAGGGATCATCTTATTCTCTGATAAGGAATAAAGCAAAAATAAAAGGATTGAGCCTTGGAAAAACAAGATTCAATCCTCAAAAGCAAATAAAAGTATCTAGTTATTTGATGTCAATTGAAAATATTTAAAAAAAATATCTATTTCTCTTAGAAGTATTTTGAGTAGTAGATACATTTTCAGTAAGGGATACTTCGTTATTTTTAACATCCGTATCTTTTTCCATAATGGACTGTTTTTGTTTGTTAAAAGATATTTCTTTTTCTTCAATAGATAATTCTCTTTGATTTAGAGATATTTCTTTTTCTTCAATAGATAATCCTCTTTGGTTGATAGATAGTTCCCTTTCGTTAAGTAGAAGTTCCTTTTCTTTAAGAGAAAATTCTCTTTCTTTTAAAGTAAGTTCTAATTCTTTAAGAGAAAGCTCTTTTTCCTTTAACTCAAGATTTTTCTTTTCTATTTCACTAGTTAGTTTATCTGTTAAGTCATTTGATTCAGCATTACTATTTTGTGAGTTAGAAGAAGGCTGATTTGACGAAGTTTCATTTTTATTTGGGTTATTTATGCCACTTCCAAATTTTATGATTGCCATTACAATTACTCCTTTTACATTATTTACTTATACTATAATTTATTAAAATATATTATGAAGTGTTACAAAATTATTTTATAGTATTTTTCATGTGTTAAGTAACAATTTTTTATGTATCTCATAGTATATAGCATAGATAAAGACATTAGAGCTTTAGCTATAATAATTAAATAAAAGAAGGGTGATGAACATGTCAATTATTTCATATCAAGACAATATAGGGATTAGTCCAGGAACTAGTGGTCCAGTAGCTGTACCTCCACAAACTATAAATATACAAGGACAATCAGAAGTTTTCGGAAATAAGTTTACGTTTTGGCAGGGTCAACCGACAAATCCTGGCGTTGGAGATGATTTAGGTTTTACACTGGTATTTGGAAACTATGGTGAAACTGACTTTCCAGCAGGTGGGGTAGATGCAACAGTAGAAGATACACTAACTGTTCCAGCAGGAGTTACTTTAGAATTAAAGAGTGTAAGTCTTCCTCCAAGCTTTATAATAGGTACCTGGGATGGTGTTGCTTTTACACCATTAACACTTGGGCAAACATTTGTTGGAGCACCTGTTAATGGTACAGTTTATACACTTCAATTGAGACAAGGACCTTTAAGTAATGAGGTTCCAAATTTTGCTTTGACTGAAAACTCAGTATATTCTGTAGGATTATTATTAAATGTAGTTGGTATCTAGTCTAAGTAATGTTTATTAATTAGTATTAAGGAGCCCTTTTAAGTTTTAGAATTAATTCTATATTAAAGGGGTTCTTTTTATTTAATATTAATAAATTATGTATTTTATATAATAAAAATTTAAAATTATGTTTTAAATGGGACAAGAAAAAATTACCTTGTCCCAAATTTTTTGTTTTTTGAATACCACAGGTTCTAAATATCTTTTAGCGGTGATTAGAAAAAATAAAACCTCCTTTGTAAAATGGAAGTAGGTTTGCCGACCACAACCAAAAAAGGAGGAGTATCCAAATGGATAATAGTAGTTTAGCAAATAGCAAATGGAACTGTAAATATCATATAGTGTTTACACCAAAGTATAAAAGATAAGCGTTAGATGGGAAGAGAAAAGTAGATATATGAAAAATATTGAGAAAACTATGTGAGCACAAAGGAGTAGAAATTATTGAAGCAAATGCATGTATAGATCATATACACATGTTAGTAAGTATGGCACCAAAATTAAGTGTAGCTCAATTTATGGGATGCTTAAAAGGTAAAAGTTCATTGATGATATTTGATAGACATGCAAATTTAAAGTATAAGTACGGAAATAGACAATTTTGGGGTAAAGGATATTACGTAGATACAGTAGGAAGAAATAAAAAATCAATAGAAAAATATATAAGTAATCAACTATAAGAAGATATAACATATGATCAAATTAGTATGAAAGAATATATAAATCCATTTACAGATGAAAAAGTAAATAGAGGAAAAAAAAGCCCCTTTAAGGGGCATTCTGTGAAAAATATGCGGTTGGCAAACCGTTCAGTGTGTCTAAAGACACAGTCAGAAAGATGCCCTTATAGGGCTAGAGCAAACCCCCAGTTTTACTGGTGGTCATGATTAGTAGTACCTCTTTCTTTTACAAGATCTTTGTTTATTGTGAAAATTATTTTGTCTTTCGCAAACGGAAATTTCTCTTTCATTAAGGGAAGCTTCTCTTTTATCAAGAGTAGCTTCTTTTTCATTAAGAGAAATTTCTCTTTCATAAAGAAGAGCTTCTTTTTCATTAAGATAAGCTGCTCTTTCATTTAAAAGAGCCTCTTTGTCATTAGAAATAACAGCTTTTTTATTAATTTCATAGTCAGATGTATTATTTTCATCTTCTTGATTTTTATTAGCTGTTTTAATTAAAGAACTCTGAGATGATAATGCTTTATTTTTAATATTTCTATTTATATCACCTGAAAAATTTATAGTTGCCAAAGGAATTACCCCTTTCTAGTATTTATTTATAATATAAGTTATTAAATTTATTGAAAAATGTTACAAACTATAATTTATGATTATTATATAATTTATGGTAACAAAAATTTATGTAAACCATAATATGGAGTATAAAGAAATATAATAAGCTTTCATTTATGAATTTAAGAAAGGAAAGGTGATATTAATGGCAAAAATAAACTATGAAAATGGTATTATAGTTGACCCTGTATGTTGTGGGAATATCCATGTACCAGATGTAAACATCCCAGTAAGAAGTGAGGTAAAGGTTTTTGGAAGAAAGTTTGGATTCTGGGAAGGTGAAGAGGAAGAAGAATGTGCTGATAATGGTGACGATATAGGATTTATATTAGTTTTTGGAAACTTTAGTAATAGTAAGTTTGTTGCAACTAGTCAACCAACCGTGGAAGATAAGTTTGTTGTTCCGAGTGGTGTTACTTTGAGAGTAAGGGACTTAAGTCTTCCTCCATGTTTTGAAATAGGTGAAGTTAGTCAATGTACTCAAGGAAGCTTTATACCACTTGCACCTGGTACAGTATTAACTGAGGGAACTCATAAGCTTAGAGTAAGATACAGGGATCAATCAAAATTCGATTTACCTCCACATTCTGTAGCTTCTATAGCATTGCTATTTGAAGTAATTGTATGTTAATAGTAATAAATATATATTAATTAATTAAAGGGACCCATTTAAGAAGTCTAACTTCAAAGGGTCTTTTTTCTTTTTTATGTGAATAATGTGCATAACTTTAAAGAGAAATTGTGAAAAGATAACACTTATATATAATTCCAGTAAAGAAGGTTGTATAATAAATATGTTAACTTAAAGAATACGAATATAAAGGGGTTAGGATATGTTAGCATTAACAATAGGCTTTATACTAGACTTGGCACTAGGGGATCCACATAATCCACTTCATCCAGTTAGAATTATAGGTAACTTTGCAAATCTAGTAGAAAAGTTATTTAGAAGGATTTGTAGGGATAAATTAAAAATTGCAGGAGCTTTAAGTTGGATTTTAATTGTTGCCGTAACTTTTTTAGTAACACTTGCTATAGTGAAGACTTTTTACGCTATTAATCCTATTCTAGGAGTAGGTGTTCAGGGGATATTAATATATTTTTGTATATCTGCTAAGGGGTTAAAGGTTGAAGGTTTAAAGGTTATAAAGACACTTAAAAGTGGAGATATAGAGAAGGCAAGGCATCAGCTTTCATACATAGTAGGTAGAGACACAGCACAGCTTGATGAGAAATCAATTATTAGAGCTGTAGTTGAGACAGTAGCTGAAAATATGTCTGATGGGATAATTGCACCTTTATTATTTGCAGGTCTTGGAGGGGCACCACTTGCAATGGCTTATAAGGCGATAAATACATGTGATTCTATGTTTGGATACAAAAATGATAAGTACATAGACTTTGGGTATGCATCTGCAAAGCTTGATGATGTTTTTAATTATATTCCTGCGAGAATTACAGCATATCTTATAATTATTGCTTCATTTATACTAGGCTATGACTACAAAGGAAGTTATAAGATATATATAAGAGATAGGTATAATCATACAAGCCCTAATAGTGCTCATCCAGAAGCTGCAGCCGCAGGTGCACTTGGGATAAGACTAGGTGGTGCTAATTACTACTTTGGAAAGCTTGTAAAAAAGCCGACTATTGGGGATGAAACTAAGATTATAGAAGTTTCAGATAGCTATAGAACAAATAGTATATTATTTGTTGTAAGTGTTTTAGGATTTATTGTAGCACTTTTACTTAATGTGATTGGAGGTATACTATGGGGATAGGTCATGGTGGAAATGTAGAGGAGATATCAAGAAAATATAATATTAATGAAGCGGATATTATTGATTTTTCAGCTAATATAAATCCACTAGGGTTATGTGGAAATGTTAAGAAAGAAATGATAAAGGCTATAGATAAAGTAGAAAGATACCCAGACATAACATACTTTAATCTTAAAAAAGCTATATCAGGTTATGAAAAGATAAGTGAAGATAATATAGTTCTAGGAAATGGGGCAGCTGAGGTGATATTTAACATAGCACGTGCCCTAAAGCCAAGTAGGGCGCTACTTATAGCACCAACATTTATCGAATATGAAGAAGCATTAGTTTCAGTTAACTGCACCATATCACATTATAAGTTAAATGAAGACTTTATATTAGATTCAAGGTTCATTAGTAAAATTAATGAGGACACTGATATTATATTTATATGTAATCCTAATAATCCAACGGGGATTCTAACAAGTAGAGACTACATAATAGATGTTATAAAAAAGGCAGAAAGGTTTAACGCTACTGTTGTTATAGATGAATCCTTTTTAGACTTTGTAGAGGATAAAGAAGATTATTCAGTAATAGACCTAACTAAACTTCATAAAAATCTAATAGTAGTAAAGTCTTTAACTAAGTTTTTTGCCTTTCCTGGAATAAGAATTGGATATGGAATCACAAGTAATAGCGAATATAAAAGTAATCTAGAAAAGATTAGTGTATCCTGGGCAGTAAATACTGTAGCTAGCTTTGGTGCAGAGGCAGCTTTAAGTGAAAGTGATTACATAAAGGATTCCATTGCCTACGTTAAGAAAGAGAATGAATTTCTATATAGTGAACTTATTAGATTTCCTGAACTTAAAGTATATAAGGGAGCGGTTAACTTTATGTTCTTTAAGTGTAATAAAGAAATAGACCTTAAGGAAAGTCTTTTAAAGCATGGTGTTTTAATTAGAAGCTGTGATAATTATATAGGACTTAAAGTAGGGTACTATAGAGTAGCGGTAAGGACAAGGGATGAAAATATTAAACTAATTCAAGCACTTAAAGAGGTACTTTAAGGTGAAGGAAGTTTTAATTATCTTAGATGGATTAATGGAAAAGTCTCTTGAGGGAATAGATCTAAAGGCCTTAATACTAGGTGATATGGATATTGATTATACCTTAGATGTTACAGACTACTCACTAGAGGGTAAAGACATAGATAGTCTAAACTGTATAATGAATATGCTAGGGTATTCAGCACTTGAACAGGATATTGGGGATAGATCCTTTTATGAAGGCTTAAATCAAGGGATTAAAGATTACGAGTATATACTAAGGTGCAATATAGTAAGAATTAGAAATGGGATACTTGAGGATTTTACAGGGGGAAATCTCTCAGAGAATATAGATAGTATACTTAGAGAAATTAGAGTTGAAGATGGATATGTTAACCCATGCTATAAGTACAAAAATCTTCTAGTTATTAATTCGTCTAAAAATGATTTAACTAGGTGCAAATTTTATCCTCCTCACTTCCATGTAGGAGATGATATAGGTAGGATAATTCCAGAGAATGAATACATTAAGAAGATTATATATGATTCCTATGAGTTTTTTAAATCTAAGGGGATGGAAGGATGTATTCTTTGGCCATGGGGACCTTCGAGAAAGGTAGATTTAGAACCATTTCATAGTAAATACAAAAAGGTGGCAGGAATAGTTAGTGGAATTGATTTAGTTTCAGGTATAGGTAAGGCACTTGGAATGGAAGCTATTCAGCCAATAGAGTGTAATGGAGACTATGATACAAAGCTTAATAAAAAATTAGATGCTTCAATTAGACTTATTAAGAGTGTTGATTTTCTTATAGTTCACATTAATGGATTTGATGAACTAGCCCATAGGAAAGACTTAAATGGTAAGTTAGATTTTGTTAAAAAGGTAAGATTAGAATTTTTAGTACCATTAATTAATAAACTAAGGGCATATGGTAAGTGTGATATAACTATTACCTGTGATCATAGAACGGACTCTCTATCTGGAGCCCATGAAAAGGGAGATGTTCCTATTTTGAGAATACATTAAATAGCTGACAAGATATAAGTTGTCAGCTATTTTTAACTTATATAAGGATAAGGAGGAATAATGTTTAGTGTAAATGATATGGTAGAGGTTTTGAGAAGTAATAGTACAATTGCTATTCCGATAAGCCTTTTGGTTAGTATAATAATATCATTAATAGGGGTTCTCCCTTCAGTGTTTGTAACAGGGGCGAATATAGTTTTCTTTGGTCCTATAAATGGTTTTTTAATATCTTTACTTGGTGAAGTGATAGGTGCTTATATTACATTTAAGGTGTATAGGCTTGGATTTAAAAAGAGGATAGAAAAGATTACAGATAAGTACAAGCTTATTTCTAAGATAGCAAGTAGTAGCGGAAAGTGGGTAGGACTTTTAATATTTCAAGGGAGGTTGATACCCTTTGTACCCTCAGGACTTGTTACCTTAGCAGCCTCTATTAGTAGTGTAAATGCTTCGGTATTTAATATAGCCACTATATTTGGGAAGGCACCATCTATTGCACTAGAGGCATTGGTTAGTTATGATGTGATCAATATTCAGGAAAACTTTATAAGACTTATTATAACTATTATTGGACTCCTACTTTTAATGATAACAATAAGAAAAAAGTAATAGATTTATATTAGCATCGACTTAATTAATATATAAATTGATAAGGAGGAATAAAATGTTAATTGATATGACTTTAAAAATAACACCTAAAATGGTAGCTGATGCAGAGGGGAATGGAATGAAGTCACTTGTGGGACATCTAGGAACACACTTTGATGTTATGAATAAGGAATTCCCACTAGATTATG
Source organism: Clostridium cylindrosporum DSM 605 (assembly GCF_001047375.1). Taxonomy (NCBI): domain Bacteria; kingdom Bacillati; phylum Bacillota; class Clostridia; order Eubacteriales; family Clostridiaceae; genus Clostridium; species Clostridium cylindrosporum. The sequence goes on along the minus strand of NZ_LFVU01000024.1, from coordinate 281,462 downwards.
TTGAACGTAATGGAATAGTGTTTGATGTTAGTAAAATTCAAGATAGGGATATATCTACAGAAGATATTGATTTACATAAGGTTGAAAAAGGAATGTTTGTTGCATTTTTTACAGGATTTATAGAGAAGGAAGAGTATGGTAGTAAGAAGTATTTTAATGAACATCCGCAGATTTCAAATGAATTGATTGATGCACTATTATATAAAGAAATCTCTATTATTGGTATAGATTTTGCAGGAGTAAGAAGAGGAAAAGAGCATACTGCAAAGGATCAATACTGTGCGGATAAAGGGGTATTTATTATTGAGAATCTGTGTAACCTTAAAGAGGTTCTTAAGGGAGAGATGAGTGTAGGATTCAAGGTAAATACCTATCCTGTAAACTTTACAGGAGTGACAGGACTTCCTTGCAGAGTAGTTGCAAAGATATAGGATAAGGCACTTAGTACTTAGGAAATGCATAATATGTATAAACAAGTTGTATGTATTGTTAAAATAAGTTAGAATAAAAACTGAAGAAGGTAAAAACCTTCTAAAAAGAAAGGAAAAGGTATTTAAACATGAAGATGTAATCCACTTTTAAAAGGTTTCTAAAATGTAATAACTCTAAATTAAAAATCTTCTTAAAAGAAGGTTTTAAGGTTATGCATTTTTTAAAAAACTTGTGAGTGGATGGTATTTTGTTTAAACCTAAGGCTTTTCTTATTTTAAGAAGTTAGTTTATATTAGCCTTGTGCTAATTATTATTACTCTTTTATATTTTAAAAGACTATATTCTATGTCATAGTTTTATAGTCTATCAATATATAGAGTATAAGTGATTTAATAGGAAACATTGGTTTAATATTTTAATACAAGAGAACTACTATCCTCTCCAAGTTATAAGGAGGGGTTTTTTTATGCTATTAATTGAATGTGCAAATATTAAAAAATACTATGGGGATAGATTAATACTTGATATAGAAGGTCTAAAGATTTACTCAAATGACCGTATAGGTGTAGTTGGGCTGAATGGTATGGGGAAAACTACTTTGCTCAATATATTGTGTGGGAATCTAAATCCAGATGAAGGTTTTGTCAAAAGATATAAAAGCTTTAGTTATATATCACAACTAGAGACGACCATTGAGGAAGCGGTTAGCGGCGAGACAGCTAGTAAATTTGGAATATCAGAAGCACTAAAGGAGTATATGAGTGGAGGAGAAAAGACTAAATTTAGGCTAGCTAAGGGGCTAGATGAAAGAAGTGAAATTATATTTGCAGATGAGCCTACCCCGAACCTTGATATAGATTCTGTAAAGCTTATTGAGGAAAAGTTTAAAGCCTATAAGGGTGCTTTAGTTATAGTGTCTCATGATAGAAGTTTCCTTGATAGGATTTGTAATAAAATTCTAGAGATTGATAAAGGAAAGTTAAAGATATATACAGGAAATTACACAGCTTATAAGGAACAAAGAGAAAAGGAGAATGAAAGGGCTCGATTCGAATATGAAAAGTATCAAAGGGAAAAGAAAAGACTTGAAAATGTCATGGTAGAAACCAATGAAAAGGGAAGGTCTATAAAAAAGGCCCCTTCAAGAATGGGGAATTCTGAAGCAAGGCTCCACAAAATGGGAGACCAAAGGGCTAAGGCAAATTTAGATAGAGCTGCAAAGAGTATTAAGTCTAGACTTAATAATTTAGAGGTTAAAGAAAAACCAAGTGAAGTTGATAAAATAAAACTAGATGCTTTAAGTAGTGGTAAGCTTCACAGCAAAATTCTCATAAGTGGAAAAAATATAAATAAGGAATTTAAAGATAAGGTTATCTTTAAAGGTGCAAGCTTTGACATTTACAATGGATCTAAAACTGCATTAATAGGGGCTAATGGTAGTGGAAAGACCACTTTGATAAATATGATAATGAAAGGTAACTCATCTCTTAAAATATCTAATGTAGCTAAGATAGGATATTTTAGTCAGTCTCTTGATATATTAGATGAGAATTCTAGCATTATAGAAAATATTATGAAGGAGTCTATATATAGTGAAAGCTTTGCACGAACTCTTCTGGCAAGACTTTTGTTTAAAAAAGAGGATATCTATAAAAAGGTAGAACTTCTTAGTGGAGGAGAGAGGGTAAAGGCTTCCTTTGCAAAAATATTTCTAAGGGATATAAACCTTCTTATACTAGATGAGCCTACAAACTATTTAGATATATATTCTATGGAGGCTCTAGAAGAAGCACTGAGGGATTATCCAAAAACCATACTATTTGTTTCCCACGATAGGGGATTTGTAAGTTCTATAGCTGACAATGTTCTTTCGATAGAAGACAAGAAGTTTGTGTCCTTCAAAGGAACATATGAGGAATTTATTGAAAGCAAAACGAAGAAGATAGATAACTCTAGGGAGGAAAAAGAAAAGAGAATATTGATACTTGAAAATAGGATTAGTGAACTTATAGGAAGATTATCTATGCCAAGTAAAAAAGATAATGTAGAGATGCTAGACAAGGAATACAGGTCGGTACTTTTAGAACTAAAGGAATTAAGGAGGTAAGGATATAGTTTGTCAATTATCAAGTAAAGATAGCCATTATCTAATATTACTAGCGGATATTGCTCTTTTTATAATCGGCTCAATTATGTATAGGATTTATGAGTGAAAATAATATTCCATTTACCGTAGAAAAGAATTGTGATTAACTTAAATCACAATTCTTTATATAATAATCTAAAGAATTTTTATTTAACACCTAGCATCATTGTAATGCAATTTGCTAAGTCCTGTCCATATACACCACACATATGTATGCATTGAGCTAAAGCTTGACCTATCATTATAACACCTCCTACAAATTATATTTAAATCATAATCAAAAGTTGTGTAGATGTTATGAAGAATATAGTCTTAAATCTCATCTTCAAAAACTACCTTATTAGCTCCAGCGGAAATACTAAAGTAAATTAAAGCTATGTTAAATGCTATAAATATTAGTATAGGTACTGTCCATGATGCAGTAAAATCATATATTGCCCCTATGAGTATTGGACCTACAGCAGCTAGCATATGACCTATACATTGTGCCATTCCAGAAAGCTCTGAAGCCTCTTTAGCGTTTGAGCTACGTAGCCCTATAAATAACATTGCAAGACATAGGCTAGAGCCTATTCCTATTCCAATAAGTACAATAGATATAAATAATATTGGTTTATAATTACTAAACAAAAATAATATTGTACCTAATAAGTACATACTAGAAAAAATAACTGCAATAACTCTTTGATCCTTAAAATGCCTTCCTATAACAGGAATTATAAGTGATGTAGCAGTTGTTATTAATTGAAGAAATAACGCAATATAGCCTGAATTCTTAGGGGAGATACCATGGCTTTGTAGAATAGAAGGCATCCAAGCTAATATACAATAGAACAATATAGCCTGAACTCCAAAATAAAGGGTAACCTTCCACGCTAAAGATGATTTCCACATTGACGGGGTGTTCTTAAGGTTTTCGCTTACTTTCTTAGCATCTACAGCCACATTGTTTTTATAAAACACCTGTGGCATCCAAGCAATAATACCAATAAAAGCAAGCATTGCCCAAAACCCTAGGGAGTTTCTCCAACCAAGGTTTAATTCAGTAGCTAATGGAACACTAAAGCCAAGGGCTACTGCAGCGAAACCTGCCATAGATGTAGTATAAATACTTGTCATTACCCCTACCTTATCTGGGAATCTAAGTTTTATCAAACTAGGAAGCAGAACATTTCCTATCCCAATTCCAAGTCCTATCAAAATAGTTCCTATAAAAACACCTATAAGTCCTGTATATGAACGAATTAAAATTCCAACAAATATAGAAATAAGCCCTGAAAGCATTGTTATTCCTGGACCTAGCTTTGAGATTAATTTAGGTACAAAGGGAGAACAAATAGCAAATGCTATTATTGGTATAGTTGTAATAAGTCCCATAATAGAATGTGAAATCATAAGATCCTTAGAAATTAAGTTAGCAAGGGGACCAACTGAGGCTATGGCTGGTCTTAGGTTAATAGAAGTGAAGATAATTCCTAAAATAATTAATACTTGTTTTTTATTTTTCATACGTAGCTCATCTCCATTTTTAATTAAAGTTAATCTAAATATATAATAACATAATCTTTAAATTAGAATATAAAAAAGGGATTATTGACAAAATAATTAAAAGGATTATAATGAAATTATAAGACACCCCCCCCCTGGGGGTGGGGAGGTGATAAGGTGAATGAAGATAGAAAAAAGGCTCTTCAATCATTAAAGACTGCAAAGGGGCAGCTTGAAGGAATTATTAAAATGATTGAGGACGAAAGATATTGTATAGATATCTCTAATCAAATATTAGCTTCACAATCATTACTAAAAAAAGCAAACTTAATAATACTACAAAGACATTTAAATCACTGTGTTAAAGAAGCTTGTAAAAGTAATGATAGTGACGAGAAGATAGAAGAAATCAACAAAATCTTAGAGAAGATTCTCTCTAAGTAGGAGGTGAACCTATGGAAAACAAATCATTTAAAATCGAAGGAATGACATGTAGTGCCTGTGCCAACAGAGTTGAAAGAGTTATTAAGAAACTAGATGGTGTTGAAAAAGCCAGTGTTAACTTTGCAACTGAAACTCTAAATGTAGAGTTTGATAAGGATAAATTAAATAATACAAATATTGAAGAGGCAGTAGTAAAGGCAGGCTATGGAGTTAAGAAGAACATAAAGAAGTATGACTTTAAGGTTGAGGGTATGACTTGTAGCGCCTGTGCCAACAGAGTAGAAAGAGTTACGAAGAAGCTTAATGGAGTAGAAAGTTCAGTAGTAAATTTTGCTACAGAAAAGTTAACTATTGCTATTAATGAAGATGAACTTTCATGGGTTGATATAAAGGCAGCTGTAGAGAAGGCTGGATATAAGCTTGTTAAAGAGGAAGAAATCAAGGAAGAAAAGGAAGTAGACCCAGCAAAGGGACTTATGAGAAGATTTATAATCTCTGTGGTATTAACTATTCCACTACTAATAATAAGTATGGGTCATATGATGGGACTTCATCTTCCAGAAGTGATAGATCCTATGATGAATCCTTTAAAATTTGCTCTAGTGCAATTAGCATTAACAGTTCCAGTAATGCTTGTTGGGTATAAGTTCTTTAAGGTTGGAATTAAGAACCTAGTAACATTAAGTCCAAACATGGATTCGTTAATATCAATAGGAACTTTAGCAGCGTTTTTATATGGAGTTTTTGCTATATATAAGATAGCAAATGGTGAGACTGAATATGCTCAGCATTTATACTTTGAGTCAGCAGCTGTAATTCTTACACTAATAACTCTTGGTAAATACCTTGAAGCGCTTTCTAAGGGAAGAACATCACAGGCTATAAAGACTCTTATGGGTCTTGCGCCTAAAACAGCAACTATTATAAGAGATAATAAGGAAATAACAATTCCTATAGAGGAAGTTATAGTTGGTGACATTGTAATTGTGAAGCCTGGTGAGAAGCTACCTGTAGATGGAGATGTTATAGAAGGTGAAACTACTATTGATGAATCTATGCTTACAGGAGAGAGTATTCCGTCTCACAAGACAGTTGGAAGTAGTGTAATCGGTGCAAGTATTAATAAAACAGGATTTATCAAGTACCAAGCAACTAAGGTTGGTCGTGATACTGCATTATCTCAAATAGTAAAACTTGTTGAAGAAGCTCAAGGGTCAAAGGCACCTATAGCAAAACTTGCAGACGTTATATCATCATACTTTGTACCTGTAGTAATAGGTCTTGCAATAATCGCATCTGTAGCATGGCTTATTGCAGGTGAAGGTAGCATTTTTGCCTTGACTATATTTATAGCAGTTCTTGTTATTGCTTGTCCATGTGCACTAGGTCTTGCAACACCTACAGCAATAATGGTAGGTACAGGTAAAGGTGCAGAAAATGGAGTACTTATTAAAGGTGGAGAAGCACTTGAGACTACCTACAAGCTTGATACTATTGTTTTTGATAAAACAGGTACAATAACTGAAGGAAAGCCAAGGGTAACAGACATTATAACAAATTCAAGTTCACAGGATGAGGTATTACTTCTTGCTGCTAGTGCAGAAAAGGGTTCAGAACATCCACTAGGTGAGGCAATAGTTAGGGAAGCTGAGGATAAAGGACTTACATTAAAGGAAATTGGTGAATTTAAGGCTGTTCCAGGTCATGGAATAGAAGTTGTAATTGATGGGAAGAATATATTACTTGGAAATAAGAAGCTAATGGTAGATAGAAGTATAGATATAGAGGGACTTGGAGAGAAATCAGACGCGCTAGCTAATGAAGGAAAGACTCCTATGTATATAGCTATAGATAATAAATTAGAAGGAATAATAGCTGTTGCAGACACTGTTAAGCCAACTAGTAAAAAGGCAATCGAAGCCCTTCATAAAATGGGTATTAAGGTAGCTATGATTACAGGGGACAATAAGAAAACAGCAGATGCAATAGCAAAGCAAGTTGGAATAGATATAGTTCTTGCTGAGGTTCTACCAGAGGATAAGGCTAATGAAGTTAAAAAACTTCAAGCAAATGGTAGTAAGGTAGGTATGGTTGGAGACGGTATAAATGACGCTCCAGCACTTGCAATGGCGGACATCGGAATAGCAATAGGTTCAGGTACAGACGTTGCTATAGAATCCGCTGACATAGTTCTTATGAGAAGTGATTTGATGGATGTAATATCTGCAATTAAGCTAAGTCGTGCAACCATTAAGAATATAAAACAAAACCTATTTTGGGCATTTGGGTACAATGTACTTGGAATACCAGTAGCTATGGGTCTACTTCATATATTTGGAGGACCACTACTAAATCCTATGATAGCAGCTGGAGCTATGAGTTTAAGCTCAGTTTCAGTTCTACTAAATGCACTAAGACTTAAGGGATTTAAAGCCTAGATTTAAGGAGGGTAACAATATGAAAAAGAAGATACTAATCGAAGGAATGAGCTGTGGTCACTGCGTAAACCACGTTAAGGAAGCGCTAGAAGGAATAAGCGGAACTTCAGAGGTAGAAGTTAACCTAGAAGGAAAGTATGCAACACTTGAAACTTCAGCAGATGATGCTACTATAAAGGAAGTTATAGAAGAAGAAGGATACGATGTTGTAGGAATAGAATAGAATTTTTAAGGCTGTTGATGTAGATATCAATAGCCTTTTTTTACAATGTTTTTTCTTGATTTATGTTAGAATTTATCTAAAATACTTTATGGGGGAAGCAATATGTGTAAAGACTTCTATTATATATTTACAGTTCTTGTTAGGTTATCAAGTGATTTTCTTGAAAAAGGTTTTATGGAGTCACAGGTTGTGAAAATGAATAATGAGTTTACTTATGAGTATTTAAAAGGTGCAGTGGATTTGGTCAAGGATGGAAGACCTATAGAAAATATAAACTTTTACTTGGATTATGATCTACAAAGGATAATAAGAAATAATAATTTAGATGAATTTACAATAAAAGAGTTATATATAATTAAGCATATCTTTCTAATGATACGTGAATCCACAATTGAGTCCATAGAAGATATAATATGTTTTTCAAGATCATTCCTAAAGGATGAGAACTATGGTAGGTTATGTGAAGTCTTTCATAATATAAAATCAAAACATAAAAGTAATATTTTTAGTAAAAATGTATATAAGGGAGATTAGAATGGGAGATTATATTTTTAATAAGCCAATTACTGAGATAATTAAAGCAAGGACTTCTGTTAGAACTTATAATTCTGAAAGCCTAAGTAAAGATATAAGTGAAAAAATTGAGAATTATATTAAGGAGATTCGTAATCCTTTTAATAAGAACCTTAGAATTAAGTTGATTAACATGGATAAACTTGATGGGAAGCAAAAATTAGGCACCTATGGAATGATTAAAGGAGCGAAGTCATTTATCGGTATCACACATAAAGAAGGGGAACTAGCTGAGGTAGCATTAGGGTATGAGTTTGAATGTTTAGTTCTTTACGCTACATCACTAGGACTTGGAACCTGCTGGATGGGAGGAACCTTTAATAAGAGTCAGTTTAGCAAGGTGATGGAACTTGAAGAAGGTGAGGTTTTCCCTATAGTTTCACCTATAGGTTACAAAGGGGATTCAAGGTCTGTTTTTGAATCTATTGTTAAATTTACTGCTAAGTCTTCTAAGCGTCGTGATTTTTCTGAAGGCTTCTTTAAGAGTAACTTTAATATGGCCCTTACTAAGGAGGCAGCAGGTAAGTACTACACACCACTTGAAATGTTTAGACTTGCACCATCTGCGGTAAATAAACAACCATGGAGCAACTAAATAGTTGTAAAAAGTATATACAAGTATAGTCAAGTATACTTAAATGTATTTTTGTTAATAAAAAGCTCCCTGTATTCCTAAAGAGTACAGAGTGGTGAATTTAATTCATCCAAAACTCCTTTAATTGCTGGAAGTTCCTAAAGCCTAACTAACCACAACATGACCATGAAATATAGGTGAGTGTGACGGTTACGAAAGTAGAAAAAATAGTTAGTATGGCATAGGGTTAAATCCTAAGTGCTAATATAATGGATAATCAGCAGGGAAGCTCCGAGTAGGAGAACCTTCAACGACTAGAGAGAAATCTCGTACCTTCAAGTGAGGGGAAATGGGGAGCATCCAAAAATGGATGGTGATATAGTCTGTGCTTATATGAAAGTATAAGAAGTTCATGAGAGAACTGGTTAGGAGTAACGAACCTAATTGAACAATCTAAAAATAATACAAATGTAATTTAGATAATTGAAAATCAACCGTATATATAAAGTTTATAACACCTATTTTTACCACTTGATAATGCTCTATACTTAGGGAATACTAAGTATAGGTGATATAAGTGGAAATGATAATAAAAACTATAAAACAACATTCCTACAAATTAGATAGTGAAACATTTAAAGAATTATCCTTTATAGCTAACCAATATAAAAATGTGAGAAACTATGTTTACTCAAGATACAGTGGAATAAAAAGTATACTGTTACTTGCTAAAAATAGAGATATTAGAGATGAATGGGTTAAATTTGGGTTTGCGGAGCAATGGAAATTACCTGCAAGGTACTGGAAGCTTGCTTTATCAGAGGCTATAGGAAATATTAAATCTAAATGGAGTAATATTAAGCTAAAAGTTAAAATTCAGATTAAGAAAAATCTTAATTTATCTAATGGTGATAAGCATTATATTAACTATATTTTAAAGGCAAATGAGCTTTACTATAAAGTTTTAAATAATATAGAATTTGATATTCTAAAGATATTTCAAGATAAGAAGTTAAACTATAAATATCTAAATAGTCTTATTAAAAGATACACTAGAAGATATAAAGGGAAGATACCTTATTCATATAGGGGAACTACCTTTTCAGTAGATACAGGACTATATTCATATAAAGATGGATGTATAAACATAACCTCTACCAAGAAGGGTAAAAGGCTACCTATTAAGTTAACTGATAAAAATGTTTATGATAGAACTATGATAGTTAAATTATTTAAAGAAAAGGTAGAAATCCATTGTCCTTTAAAAATTAAGGCTAGAAAAAATAATAATAGTGAAAATGTAATTGGAATTGATAAAGGCTATAAATATTTATTTGCTGTATCAAGTGGGAAGTTTTATGGTGAAAAGTTAAATGAATTTCTAAGCATTGAAACTGAAAGATTAAATAGGGTTAATTCTAATAGAAATAGACTTTGGGCATTATGCAATAGTTACCTAGAAAAAGGAAATGCTAAAAAAGCTCAAAATATATTAGAAAATAATCTTGGAAAAGTAAAATACAATTATAATAAAAGTAAATATGATAGTAGGATAAAGTCTTATATAAACTACTCATTAAACCAGTTAATAAAAGAAGAAAAGCCAACTGAAATAGTTATGGAACAATTAGATTTTGTTAATTGGAATAATAGATATCCTAAAGTAGTTAAAAGAAAGTTATCTAGATGGATAAAGGGATATATAAGACAAAGACTTGAGTATAAATGTAATTTATATAGTATAGCTTACACATATATAAATCCAGCTTATACAAGTAAGATATGTAATGTATGTGGAAGTTTTGGAGAAAGAATAGGAGACGTATTTACTTGCCCTAAATGTAAAGAAATTCATGCCGATATAAATGCAAGCAAAAACATATTAAATAGAAAATATGATAAAGATATAGACTTGTATACTAACTTTAAGAAAGTAAAAGAAATTTTAGAAAATAGGTTAAAATAAAGAATATTTAATCACAAATACAGGTACCTCTGAAATATGAAGCCTATATTTTATCAGAAATGAGGGTTGAATAAGCTTTAAAATTATAAACTTTATAAATACGGTTGTAGGATAAGTAAGTTTAATATACTTAAAAAATTAATATATTTAATTTACTAACTGGTACATCCAAGGCTTTAAAGTTATCAATTAGATAGCAAAAGTGCGAATTATCTAAAATGAGTACATTTGTATATATTTTTAGAACCAGAGTAGTAGTAGATGGGCTAAAAGTTCATTTCTATAGAGATACTTCAGTTGGAGATGTAAGCAAGATTGATATAGGAATTGCACTTTGTCATTTCCATTTAACATGTGTTGAAGAAAAGATAAGTGGTGGATTTAAAATCTTAAATAATATAAAAGATTATGGCAAATATGAATACGTAACTTCATGGATTAAGTAAAAGTCCAATATAAAAGATATATTTAAAGTGTTAAGAGAGTAATTATATGAAAGGTATGAAAAAGAAGTATAGGGAAGTGAAAAGCTCTTTCCCTATACTTCTTTTTTATTTTTTGAAAAGTCTTTTTATAAGTCTTATTATTTCAGAGAATATTACAATTGAGAATGAATATGCTATTACTTTCATCCACATATCAAGTGGTAGTGGTGCTGTTTTGAATAGACTTCCACCAAACTCTGTTATAAGAACTTGAAGAGCAAAGGTTGCTATCATAATGATTACCATTGATTTATTCTTAAGTAGGTTGGTGAATACACTTTCATTTCCAAGTTCTCTTGCATTAAAGGCGTTAAATAGCTGGAACATTACAAATGTAGTAAATATTACGCTAGTATGCTCAGCCTCTGATGCCCCAAGTATATTACCCTTTATAACAAGCATCATCATAATAACAATATATGTACCATTTAATATTATAGTAGATAACATATTTTTAGTTATTATATTTGCACTTCTTTTTACTGGTTCCTGATTCATTAGATGTTTTCTTAGTGATTCAAGACCAAGTGACAGTGCAGGAGGTCCATCCATAATTAGGTTTACCCATAGAAGCTGCATTGTTGTAAATGGTAGTGGTAGGGAAAGAATTTCACATACAAATACAGTGAGTACAGCAACAAGGTTAACTGTTAGCTGGAACTGTATAAATCTTTGGAAGTTCTCGTATATTCCACGGCCCCATTCAACTGACTTTACAATTGTTGAGAAGGAGTCATCAAGTAGTATAATGTCGCTGGCTTCCTTTGAAACCTCAGTACCTGTTATACCCATTGCTATACCTACATCTGCGTTTTTAAGTGCAGGGGCATCGTTTATACCATCTCCTGTTACAGCAACAACATTTCCATGTTTCTTAAGAAGGTTTACTATTCTCATTTTGGTAATAGGTTTACTTCTTGCGATTACAACTATTCTGTCTATAATTTCTAGAAGCTTTTCATCAGGCATTTCATCTATTTCCTGTGCCTCTACAATTATGCTATCTTTCTTAACTATATCTAGCTGCTTAGCAATAGACGTAGCAGTTACTATGTTGTCTCCAGTTAGCATCTTTAAGTTTATTCCTGATTTTTTACATTTTTTAACTGCATCAAATACATCATCTCTTAGTGGGTCTGCAATAGAAACAAATCCATCAAAAATCATGTTAGATTCAACTTCATCTTGAACTTTGTCCCACTCTGAGTAGGATGTATCAATTATATTATGTGCAAAGGCAAGTATTCTTTTTGATTCCTGTTGAAGCTTTGTTATTTTGTCACCAACTAGGATTTTCAGTTCATCTGTAAATTCTTCTATTCTATTGTTTATTATTATTCTATTGCAAAGGGAAATTATCTTTTCTGGACTTCCCTTAGTGTAAACTTTATATGCTGAGGTTTCATCAACAACTGTTGTCATTGATTTCTTGTCTGAACTAAAAGGATATTGAAATGCAATGTTATATGAATTTCTAATATCCGTGTAGCTAATGTTTTCTCCTCCGATAGCTATAGGTGTACATTTTTCAGTGCATGTACAGCTCACCTCAGCAAGATTCTTACAATTACTAGGATTCATTGAACAGATTGTATCACTAAATGCCTTAAGTAGTGAGCACTCTGTAGGGTTACCTATGAACTTTACATTTCCATCCTTAATATTAATATCTGCTGTACTATTAATTGTAAAGTTTTCTATCATGAAACTATTTTTAAGATTTTTAGGCTCTACTATTTCACCATTGCTATATACATCTATAACTGTCATTTGATTCTTAGTAAGTGTTCCTGTTTTGTCTGAACAAATTACATTAATACATCCTACTGTTTCACATGCAATAAGCTTTCTAACTAGTGCATTTGTTCTAGCCATTTTTATAATATTAAGTGCAAGTGTCATAGCAACAATTGTAGGAAGTCCCTCTGGAACCGCTGCAACTATAAGTGCAACACTTGTCATAAATGCACTTTGTATAGTGTCAAAGGATAATGTATTACTTATATATATTTTGAATATCTCATATACAAAGATTAATACAGCTGCAATAACACCTAGTGTAGTAATTGATCTTGCTAGCTTATCTAGCTTTTCTTGTAGTGGTGTAGATTTTGAATCTGTATCCTTTAGTTCGTTTGCTATACTTCCCATTTCTGTTTTATCACCAACAGAGGTTACTATAGCAGTTCCTTGACCATAGGTTACAAATGTACCTGAAAAAACCATGTTTATACGCTGTGATAGTGAAGTTTTAGGATCTTCTAAAACTTCATTAAAGTTTTTACTAACAGCTATACTTTCTCCAGTTAGCATTGATTCATCTATTTTTAATTGAAGGGAATCTATAAGTCTTCCATCAGCAGGAATCTTATCTCCAGTTTCTATTTTGATAATATCACCAACAACTAGGTCCTTCTTACCTACATATTGTATAATTCCGTTTCTAAGTACCTTAACCTTAACATCATCGTTAATGCTATTTAAGGTTTCAAATGCCTTTTCAGAACGGCCCTCCATTATTATTGTGATACCTACAGAAAGAGTGATAGCAACTAGTATACCGATGCTTTCTGTAAATTCTGCATGTAGACCTTGGAATGTTTTATAAACATTCATGCCTATAGTTATTAAGGCAGCTATAATAAGTATGAATATCATAGGCTCCTTTAGGGCTTCTAGTATTTTACTAAGTAAAGTAACCTTCTCCCCCTTAGAAAATTCATTACTACCATGTTTTTCACGGTTTTCCCTAATTTGTACTTCGCCTAGGCCCTTATCAGGCTCTACTTGAAACTCCTCTAGGGTTTCTTTAAATGACTTTTGAAAAAATTCCATTAAACTGTCTCCTCTCTAAAAGTTTTGATATGTACACAAAATAAAAAAGACTCCCAGCACAACAAAACACCAGTAGGTGTTATTGTGCTAAAAGTCTCACTGTGACAAATGCCATGATAAAGCCAGGTTAAAATAACCAGCATGTTGACTTTATCTCCCTTATGGGTAGTTACTCCCTCTTAACAAAAGAATATTATAATTTCCCTTTAGAATTATAATGAAGATTATGTATGATGTCAATTACATATTGCTTTGAGCTTATTCATAAAATCCTCGGAAATAGATTATAATTTCATTACTGTTATTGTAATATAAATTAACCATATATGGTATAATGTTAATTAATAGGTTATAAGGCATCGTTTAGAAAATAGACGTGATTATCTAGGAGGGAATTACCGATATATGGTTGTTTTGATTAATATTATTATTGTACTTTTACTTGTATTTATGAATGCCTTCTTCGTTGCTACGGAGTTTGCAGTTGTAAAGGTAAGAAAGTCTAGAATAGAAACATTATTATTAGAGGGGAACAAAAGTGCAGTACATGTTCTGAAGGTGGTAAAAGATCTTAATGCATATCTTTCAGCGTGTCAGTTAGGAATAACCTTAGCATCCCTTGGACTTGGTTGGGTAGGTGAGCCTGCTGTTTCTCATATGTTAACACCGGTTTTTAAGCTTTTTGATATTCCAGAAAGTGCTGTACATTCAATAGCATTTGTTGTAGGCTTTGCGATTATTACAACTTTTCATATTGTACTTGGGGAGCTTGTTCCAAAGTCTCTAGCGATTATAAGTGCAGAGAAGATATCTTTGTACACAGCATTTCCTTTAATTATATTTTATAAGTTAACCTATCCAGTAATGTGGGCTTTTAATCACAGTACTGAACTTATACTTAGAATATTTGGATTGTCTCAAAGAGACGAACATGATACAGCATATACAGATGAGGAAATAAAACTACTTGTTGAAGAAAGTTATAAGCATGGACTTATTAACCAAAATGAATTAGATTTTGTGGATAATGTGTTTAACTTTTCAGAGAGAACAGTTAAAGAAATAATGGTTCCTCGTACAGATATGAAGTGTATCTATATTGAGGACTCATTTGATGAGATTATAGAAACTACACTTAATGAGCAATTTACAAGATATCCTGTATGCAGAGAGGATAAGGATAACATTATAGGATTCATTCATACTAAGGATTTATATAGACAAAAAATCCAAGGGAATAACGCAAATATAGAGGGCATAATCCGTGAAATAAAGTTTGTAGAGGAATCAATGTTAATAAGTGAACTTTTTAATTTATTTAAAAAGGAAAAGCCTCAAATGGCTATAATCATTGATGAATATGGCGGAACATTTGGTCTTGTTACTATTGAGGATATTCTTGAGGAATTAGTTGGAGATATCCAAGATGAGTTTGATGAAGAAGATCAAGAAATAACAAAAACCCAAGAAGGTGACTATATTGTAGAGGGAGTAGTTCTTCTAGATGATATAAATGAACTCCTTGAAATTAATATTGAGGAAGAGAATATAGATACCATCGGAGGATGGGTTTATTCACAGGTTAATGACTATCCAGAGGTTAATGATAAGTTTACATATGGAGAATATGAGTTTATTGTACTTGAATGTGATAGTAAGAGAGTAAGCAAGGTTTTAATAAAAAAAGTATCCAATGACTAAATATGTTTATAAACTGAAAAATTTGTATGTTAAAAATTTCAAGGATAGGCTTGCGTATAATCAATTGTAGTGTTATACTAAGGTAGTGGATAACACACAAAATAAATTTATTAAAGATGAATGAGATAATGAACTTCCTCGTTAAAGGATTGTTTTTTCGAAATGAGTCTTTAAGTGGAGGTTTTATAAATGGCAGATAAGAATCTAGTATGTAAAGACTGCGGAAACGATTTCGTATTTACTGAAGGTGAACAAGAATTCTACAAAGAAAAAGGATTCGAAAACGAACCAGTAAGATGCCCAGATTGCAGAAGAGCAAGAAAGCAACAAAGAAACAGATACTAAAAATTGAATTTTTAGAGCTATAAGAATTATTCTTATAGCTCTTTTTTAATGCGTAGAATTAATTATAAATGAATTGTTAATAAATTAAATAAGTTATTATATTTATTAATAAAGTATTTACATAAAATAGAAAAAATTAATAAAAAGTGAATAGTATTTAACATATATATTATATCTTAGTAGTTTGTGTTATAATGTCTGGTTATTATATATAAAAGAATTTGATATATAGACGACATATTATTTAGTGAGTGAAATTTTTAGTATATAAATTATTATAGCTATTTAATATGAGGGGGGAGATATATGAATTTTTTTAAGAATCTAAAAGTATCAGTTAAGTTAGTGAGTAATTTTGTAATTATTATTTTATTATTAGTAATTGTAGGGACAATGGGGATTTTAAATACTAATAAGCTTAATAGGTCAATAGAAACATTATATAATGATAATGTTATAGGGCTTACTAGTATTGATATGATCGATAAAAATACATCAATGGTTTATGCAAATGTAAAGCTTATGCTTTATGCAGAAAACCCAACTAAACTAGAAGAAACAGCTAGTTTCATAGATAAACTAAAGGTTAATACGGATACTGGAGTTAATAAATACGAAGCAGCTATTACAAAGGAAGAAGATAGACAAAAATTCAATGAGTTTAAGGATAACCTTGAAAAGTATAGAAGTATTAGATTAGAGATTAAGGATTTATTAATTCAAGGTAAGAAAGTAGAAGCATGGGCAAAATTCTCTGAATTTACAAAGGCAAAGGAAGAAATGGCAGCTAAACTTCAGGAATTAGTTGACCTTAATAATAAGTGGATTAAGGATACTATAGATGAAAGTAATATTATATACAGTGCCTCAACTAAGGTAGTAGTATCTATTATAATTTTTGCAGTTGCATTTGCATGTTTATTAGGATATCTAATAATAGCATCAATAACAAAACCTTTAAATAAAACAAAGCAATTAGCAGAAAGGTTATCAGAGTATGATTTCTCAACTCCATTAGATATTTATACTAAGGATGAGTTTGGAGAAACAGCTAATGCACTTAATAAATCTCAGGAAAATGTAGCCGAGTTAATAAAAAATATAATGAATAGTGCTGAAAATATGGGTGCTGCAAGTGAAGAATTATCAGCAACTGTTGAGGAAATGGCATCTAAGTTAGAATCTATAAATGAATCAACAAGAGAGATAAATTCAGTAGTTCAAGAAACAAGTAGTGCAGCACAGCAAATAGCGGCATCAACAGAGGAAGTAGATGCTAGTGTTAATGTACTTTCAACTAAGGCTACAGATGGAAGTAGTAATGCAGTAGATATTAAGGAAAGAGCAACTAATATCCAAAGAGAAAGTAAAGAGGCATATGATAATACTAATAAGATGTATGTAGAAGTAGAAAATGCTATTCTTAGAGATATAGAAAAAGGGAAAGTAGTAGACCAAATAAAGACAATGGCGGATACTATAGCTTCAATTTCAGAGCAAACAAACCTTTTAGCACTTAATGCGGCAATTGAAGCTGCTAGAGCAGGGGAATCAGGGCGTGGATTTGCAGTTGTTGCAGATGAGGTTAGAAAGCTTGCTGAACAGTCAGCCTCAGAGGTAATAAACGTTAAGTCAACTATAGAAGATGTTCAAGAGGCATTTAAAAGCTTATCTAATAATAGTAATGAATTACTAGGCTTTATGAGCAATAATGTTTCAAAGCAATTTGAAGGATTTATAGGAGTAGGTGAGCACTACCAAAAGGATGCAGACTTTGTAAGTAATATGTCTGAGGACTTAGCTTCAATGTCTGAAGAAATTACTGCAACTATAAACCAAGTAAGTGATGCGATTCAGCACATGGCTGAAATGACTCAAGGGTCATCTGACAATCTTGAAAGTATACAAGAAGGAGTTAATGAATCAACAATGGCAATGGAGCAAATTGCAAATACTGCTCAAAGTCAAGCTGAAATGGCTCAATCACTAAATGAGATGATTTCAAAGTTTAAGGTTTAATTCTATAAATAGTTAAAAAGGATTACTAGGTTATCTAGTAATCCTTTTGTATTCTTTAGATTTCATAATAAAAATTATTAATATATAAATAGCTAGAGGATAATTAATACATGTGTAAAAAGATTTGTCCACCTATATGGAAGTATGCCCTAAAGATTTTATTTATATATCAATAAATATTCAGTTTGTGTATGAAGTTCATCAATTTTCTACAAAATACACTATAGCAATTATTGGAAAGGTATAAAAAAGCTTAATATTCAGACGAAGTATAATTTATATACAAAATATTTTTGATATAACTAAAAAATTATGATTAAACATATAGGGGGAAAATTATGGATTTTTTTAGGAATTTAAAGGTGTCGATTAAACTAGCTAGTAACTTTTTAGTGATTATTACATTACTTATAGTTGTAGGGGTTGTAGGTATAATGAACAGCAGTAAGCTTAATAAGTCGCTAGAGGATCTTTACAGTGTGAATATTTCAGGGCTTTCTAATATTAGCATTATTGATAAAGATGTTTCACGTATATATGCAAATGTAAAGCTAATGATTTATGTAGATAATGCTGCTCATTTAAAAGAGGTAACGGATTTTGTAGGTGGTTTAATAGGGGAAATTAATAGTACTGTTGAGAAATATAAGCCAACTATTACAACAGAACAGGACAGAGTGCTTTTTGATGAGTTCCAAAAGCACTTTAGTGAATATCAAAGTAATATGGATAAAATTAAAGAATTAGTAGTTCAAGGAAAGAAAGCAGAAGCCTTGGCAAAACTTCCAGAGGTAACAAAGATAAAAGAAGATATAGATTCTAATCTTCGTGAGTTAGTGAATTTTAATAATAAGTGTATAAAGGATACTATGAGTAATAATAACGCTATGTATAGTGCATCAACTAAGGTCATAGTATCTATTATAATTTTTGCAGTAGCATTATCATGTCTACTAGCTTACTTGTTAATAATATCCATAACAAGACCTTTAAATAAAACAAAGGCATTGGCAGATAGACTATCAAATTATGATTTTTCTACTTCGCTAGATATTCATACAAAGGATGAATTTGGAGAAACGGCTACTGCACTTAATAAGTCTCAGGAAAACGTTGCTTCATTAATAAGAAATATAATGTCTAGTGCTGAGAACATGGGGGCTTCAAGCCAAGAGTTGTCAGCAACTGTTGAAGAAATGGCATCTAAGCTAGAATCTATAAATGAATCAACAAGAGAGATAAATTCAGTGGTACATGAAACAAGTAGTGCAGCACAGGAAATAGCAGCTTCAGCAGAGGAAGTAGATGCTAGTGTTAATGTACTTTCAAGTAAAGCTACGGAGGGCAGTAGTAATGCAGTAGATATTAAGGAAAGAGCAACTAATATCCAAAGAGAAAGTAAAGAGGCATATGATAATACAGCCAAGGTATATGTAGAAGTAGAAAAGGCAATTTTAAATGACATAGAAAAGGGAAAGGTAGTTGACCAGATAAAAACAATGGCTGATACTATAGCATCGATTTCCGAACAGACAAATCTTTTAGCTCTAAATGCGGCAATTGAAGCTGCTAGAGCAGGGGAATCAGGACGCGGATTTGCAGTTGTTGCAGATGAGGTTAGAAAACTTGCTGAACAATCAGCATCAGAGGTAATAAACGTTAAGTCAACTATAGAAGATGTTCAAGAGGCATTTAAAAGCTTATCTAATAATAGTAATGAATTACTAGGTTTTATGAGCAATAATGTTGCAAAGCAATTTGAGGGATTTATAGGAGTAGGTGAGCACTACCAAAAGGATGCGGACTTTGTAAGTAATATGTCTGAGGACTTAGCTTCAATGTCTGAAGAAATTACTGCAACTATAAATCAAGTAAGTGATGCTATTCAGCACATGGCTGAAATGACTCAAGGGTCATCTAACAATCTTGAAAGTATACAAGAGGGAGTTAATGAATCAAGTATGGCAATGGAGCAAATTGCAAATACTGCTCAAAGTCAGGCTGAAATGGCACAATCACTTAATGAGATGATTTCAAAGTTTAAGGTATAATTTAATATTTATGATTCAAAAGACCTGCTGATTATGTCCGCAGGTCTTAAGTTTTATGATAAAAATAAGTTAAGATAAGATGTGTAATCATGGTTTATTAATCTTGATTAACAAACCTACCTTCACCTGGTATGGCGATCTCATCAAAATTTCTAACAAGTAGTTCTAAATGCTTTGTAAGTTCTTCACCCTCCATATACTTTCCATGGCTTGGGATAACTAGTGAAGGGTTTAAGTCCTTAAGATCTTTTACTGAAGTTTCTGCTGCCCTCCAGTTTGTAGTTAAGTATTTTGGTGGGCCACTTATCTTCTCACGCTGCGTTATTACAGAGAATAGAGATTCTTGTTTAGTAGTAGAGAAAGCATCGCCAAGTATAAGCGTAGCATCCTTCTCACGATATAGGGAAATATGTCCCTCAGTATGACCAGGTGTATGTATCCACTTCCATCCAGGCATTCCAGGTACACTACCATCTCTTGGGAGAACTTCAGCACGGGAGCCTAAATCAATACTTGTATGAGGAAAACTTGGAGACATCTTAGCTACAAGTCCCTCATCTACAGTAGGGTCAGCTAGAGGGTAGTCTTTCTTTCCTGTTACATAGGGAATCTCTAGTTCATGAATATATACTGGAACATCCCATAATTCTGAGAGTTTAATAACTGAACCAACATGATCAAAATGTCCATGTGTAAGTATTATAGATTTAGGCTTACTATCTTTACCAAAGCGTTTTTCTACGCACTCTAATATAAATTCTTCTGAATTTTCAAGACCTGTATCTACAAGAACCCATTCATTACTATCAGGAATTCCAACTAAGCAAGCAGTTACAATGGTAAAATTCATAACTAATATATCTGAGGTTGGTTCTTGAAGGGATGTTGTTATAGCAGACAATCCTTCAACTATTTTATTACCCATTTTTAAAAACCTCCTAGCTAATAAATGATTTTAAAAGCACTAAATTGCATTAAATAGTATGTGCAAATAATCTTATCTTATAATTTAAAGATAACTCTTGTTTTAAAATCTTCTAGTGTAGCTAGAGGTTAGCTCAATTAAAAAGGTCGCCTACAATTTGTAAGCGACCTATAGTTATTATTTTTCGTTTTTAAGTATGTCTTCCATGTCTTTAAACTCTTTATCGATTGATTCATCAGGTGTGTATGTTAGAAGACTTACAATCAAAACAGCTAGTAGTGAAAGTATGAATCCTGGAATCATTTCATATAGTCCCTTTGAAAGTCCTGTAACTATCCAAAGTATAACTGTAGCTCCACCTGTAACCATTCCAGCTAGTGCTCCCCATTTAGTCATCTTCTTCCAGTATAGACTTAAAAGAAGAACAGGTCCAAATGATGAACCAAATCCAGCCCATGCTTGTCCAACTATATCAAGTATAGACTTATTTGGAAGATAAGCAAAGATTGTAGCTATAAGTGCAACTGCAAGAACAGAGAATCTTCCTACAAGCATTTGCTTCTTGTCTGATACTTCCTTCTTACTGAAAGCTAAATAAAAGTCCTTAGTTACTGAACTTGAACAAACAAGTAGCTGTGAAGATATAGTACTCATTATTGCTGCAAGTACAGCTGATAGTATAATTCCTACGATAAATGGATGGAATAGTATATCTCCAAGTTTTAAGAAAACTGTTTCAGGATTAGAAAGTGGTGTTCCCTTTTGAGTGAAATAAACAAGCCCTATAAGACCACTTGCTACTGCACCTAAAAGACCAAGTGCCATCCAGCTTATTCCGATTCTTCTTGCTGATTTTAATTCCTTAGATGATTTTATTGCCATAAAACGAACAATAATATGAGGTTGTCCAAAATATCCAAGACCCCAAGCTAAAAATCCTATAATAGTAGCAAAGCTTGTTCCTCTAAGTATATCAAATAGATGTGGGTCAATTGCGGTAACTTGACTAACAAAGCTTCCTGGTGTTAAGTCAATGTTCATATAAGCTACAACAGGTACCATTATAAGAACGATAAACATTAGACATCCTTGGAAAAAGTCTGTAAGACTTACTGCTATAAACCCTCCGAAAAACGTATAAAGTACAACAACTGATAGAGTAATAACAACCCCTGTTGTATAGCTTAGTTTAAATGTACTTTCGAAAAGTGTTCCTCCAGCAACTATTCCTGAAGAAACATATAATACGAAGAAAACAAGTATTACGATACCAGAGATAAGTCTAAGCATATTTGATTTATCTTTAAATCTGTTTTCAAGAAAATCAGGAATTGTTAGAGAATCATTTGCAACCTCTGTATATACTCTAAATCTAGGAGCTAATAGTATGTAGTTAAAGTAAGCTCCTATTGTAAGACCTATTGCAAGCCAAAGACTTGAGATTCCAGTAGCATAAACTGCTCCAGGAAGTCCCATAAGCATCCATCCACTCATATCACTTGCACCAGCGGATAGTGCTGTAACAGCAGGACCAAGTCCTCTTCCACCTAGCATATAGTCAGAGATATTAGATGTTTTCTTGTATGAGTAATATCCAATTGCAAGTAGTGCGACTAAATATAACCCAATAGCGGCAAAAGCACTGTATTCCATATGAAAAATCTCCTTTCAAATAAATAATTATTATTTATACAATTTAACTAATAAAATTGCAAAATTTTTAAAAATAACAATTGATATTTTACCATATTACTATAAGTTGCACAAATGTATTTTTGTGTACATTTATCTACTAAATAAAAGTGCTACAACTAATATGTTATAGCACTTTTATATAAAAAGTAATTATTTAAATTTATCAGGGAACTGTTTAATTATTCCCTTTGAAATAGTATCTGCGAACATAAGCATATGATCATAACCTTTATCAAATGTTTCAATATCTGAATTCCAGTCCTTATTTAATCTAGATACAGCTTCATTAGTGACAAACTCTAGATGTTTATGAAGCATATCCTTTAGCTCTTTATTTGAAAGATTTGGGTTAGCACTACTTAAAAAGTCAGCTATTTTATCTGCATTTTGGTACCATAGCTTATTGTACTTATCAAGGTCAAGTTTATTATTAGTTTTTGCTGCATTAACAACCTGACCTGCAATTTCAATATGCTCTCTTAAAAGCTTAGATAATGTATTTCCTGCTTCTTCTCCATAGTAGGGCTTAATGGAATTTCCGATATCATCTTGGTTACGTAGAAGTCTTTGAAGCACAGTACTTGTATCCTCAAGTGATGCTAAGTCGCTTACTATAAAGTCTCTAGTCCATATTACGTGATCACTCCATAACTTCCTTTGAAGGGTTCTAAGTTTGCATTGAGATTTGGTTATGTGTGACTCTATAGGGGTCGTGCTTGTAGTCTTTGTACTATCATTAGGTACAACCATAACAACAGCAATGAAAAGAAGTGCTAATAAAGAGGATGTAATCTTTTTCATTTGTATTCTCCTTGTAACATGTAAATAATTTAAGATTATTTTGCTCAAGGTATTAAATGTCTATTCAAAAATAGAGTAAAACAGACTATTACAAAAGAGTAATAGCCTGTTTGTTATATTAGGGTTAATGAGTTTTTTATATATAAGTAGTTTATAATTTCAATATCATAATTTAGGGATAATATTACTAAGATTTTTAATTGATTCGTCTAAAATACGTATATCCTCATCTGATAAAGCTGATATTTGATCACATAATTTGCTTGTCATTCTTTTTTTCTTTTCATGTAGAAGCTCATAGGCTTTATTCGTAAGTTCAATTCTTATTTTTCTTCTATCCTTAGGGTCTTCAAACCTTCTTACATAATCATTTTGCACCAAGCTATCTATAATTGGAGTCATATTAGGTTTTGATATATTAAGATTTTGTCCTATTCTTGAAACTGAAGAAGAACCATGATGAGCAAGGAAAAATATCACCTTAAAATGAGATGGCGGAATAGGTGAACATTTAATTATGTCTTCCTGATGAAATGTTTTTTTATGAAACTGTATTATTAAGTCGAATAGTTCATCTGATATTTTATTTAGATCTATACCATCCATATTCATTACTCCTTTACAATCAAAATTCAACTTTATTATAAACTAAAATATTTTTTAATACAATAAAAAGGTTATTGACTTATAATAGTTATGAAAATATAATTAATATAAAATCATAATTAATTTGAAGAATTAGTTATTAATGAATAAGTCAAAGGGGGGACTAGGTGATGTTTAAGCTAATAAAGTATTTGAAGAACTCAATTTTTCCAGTAATATTGATAGTTGGCCTTTTAGTTTTACAGGCGGCCTGCGATTTATCTCTACCGGATTATACGTCCAAGATAGTAAATATCGGAATTCAACAAGGTGGAGTTGAAAATGCAGCAACTAAGATTATCAGAAAGTCAAAGTTTGATAACCTTAAGTTATTTATGAATGAAGAGGATAAAAAACTAATTAATGATAATTATATATTGCTTGATAAAAAGGAGCTTTCTAGTGAGGAATATGAAAAGTATCTAAAAGATTATCCTAAGCTAGAAAATGAAGCACTATACAAGTTAAACACTAAGGACAAGGATTTAGTTGCTAAAATAAGCAATGTAATGGGTAAACCAATGCTTATGGCATCGGGAATTGAAGGTAAAGAAGGACAAAAGATTAAGGCAGGGATTATAAAAAGCCTTCCTAAGGGTGCGAAATTACCTGAGAATACTGATACTATGACTATCCTTAAAAGTATGCCAGAAAAACAATTTAATGGTATAAAGGGTAAAATGGATGAAAAGATTAGTAAAATGCCTGATAGTATTATAACTCAAGGAGCAGTTTCATATGTAAGATCAGAGTATAAGGCTATAGGAATAGATACTGATAGTATGCAAACTAAGTATATCTTAACTTCTGGGGCACTTATGCTTGCTGTATCACTTTTAAGTATGGTAGCAACTGTTATCGTTGGATATATTGGTGCAAGAGTTGCAGCGAGTCTAGGTCGTGACCTTAGAGGAAAGGTGTTTGCTAAGGTAGTAGGATTCTCAAATGCTGAACTTGATAAGTTCTCTACAGCATCACTTATAACTCGTAGCACAAATGACATTCAGCAGATACAAATGCTAATGGTTATGATTCTTAGAATAGTATTCTATGCACCTATTCTTGCTATAGGTGGTATTATAAAGGTTTTAAACACACAAACATCAATGGCATGGATTATAGCTGTTGCAGTAATGGCAATCCTTTCGCTTGTTGTAGTGTTATTTGGGGTTGCAATGCCAAGATTTAAAGCGCTGCAAAAACTAGTTGATAAGGTGAACCTTGTAACACGTGAAATACTAACAGGTATGCTTGTAATTCGTGCATTTGGAACTCAAAAGCATGAAGAAAAGAGATTTGATAAGGCGAATACAGACCTTACTAAAACTAACCTATTTGTAAATAGAGTTATGGTTATTATGATGCCTATGATGATGTTCATTATGAATGCAGTTGCCATTCTAATTGTATGGAACGGTGCCCATAAAATAAATGATGGGACAATGCAAGTTGGTGACATGATGGCTTTCATTCAATACACTATGCAAATAATAATGGCATTCTTATTACTAACAATGATATCAATTATGCTTCCACGTGCAACAGTTGCAGCTGCCCGTGTTGATGAGGTTTTAACTACAGATCTTTCAATTAAAGATCCAAATGTAGCTAAAGAATTTAACAAGGACATGAAGGGATTTGTTGAATTTAAAAATGTTTCATTTAAATATCCAGATGCTGAAGGATATGTATTAGAGGACATTAGTTTCACTGCAAAGCCAGGGGAGACAACAGCATTTATAGGAAGTACTGGTTGTGGAAAGTCTACACTTATTAATCTAATACCACGTTTCTTCGATGTAACAAATGGAAAGGTTATGATTGATGGTGTTGACGTTAGAGAAGTAAATCAACATGATTTAAGAAGAAAAATAGGCTATGTTCCACAAAAGGGAGTTTTATTCTCAGGAAACATTGAAAGCAACATAAAGTACGGAAATTCCGAAGCATCTATAGAGGATGTTAAAAAAGCAGCTGAAATAGCCCAAGCTACAGAATTTATAAGCTCAAAACCTGAAGGATTCTCTACTGATATATCTCAAGGTGGTAGTAACGTTTCAGGCGGACAAAAGCAAAGACTTTCAATTGCTAGAGCTATAGCTAAGAATCCTGATATATATATATTTGATGATAGCTTTTCAGCACTTGACTTTAAAACAGATGCAGCGCTTAGAAAAGCACTTAAGGAAGGGACAGCAAATAGCACTGTTTTAATAGTTGCACAAAGAATAAGTACCATATTAAATGCAGACCAAATAATCGTTCTAGATGAAGGAAAGATTGTAGGTCATGGTACACACAATGAACTTCTTGAAAACTGTGAGGTTTATCAACAAATAGCACTATCACAACTTTCAAAGGAGGAATTATCCCATGAGTAAAGATAGTAAAAGAAGAGGCTTTGGAGGCCCAGGGCCAGGACCTATTGGGGCCCCAGGTCCAAAGGCAAAAGACTTTAAAGGTACAATGAAAAACCTCCTTATATATCTTAAACCATTTAGGGTAGCTATTATTTCAGTAATAATACTTGCTATTGGAAGTGCTGCATTTTCAATAGTTGGACCAAAGATACTTGGAAAAGCTACTACTAAGATTTTTGAAGGATTAGTAGGGAAGGTACAGGGAACAGGAACTGGAATAGACTTTACCTATATAGGTAATATTATGTTAATACTTCTTGGATTATATATTGTAAGTACCCTATTTGCATTTGTTCAAGGGTTTATAATGGCAAATGTAACTCAAAAGGTTTCATACAATCTAAGAAAAGAACTATCTGAAAAGATAAATCGTATGCCACTTAAGTACTTCGATAAAAAGAGTCATGGAGAAGTACTTTCAAGGGTTACTAATGACATTGATACACTAGGACAAAGTTTAAATCAAAGTATGACTCAAGTTATAACTGCTATAACAACAATGATAGGTGTACTAATAATGATGTTCTCAATAAGCTGGGTTATGACCTTAGCTGCACTTATAGTACTACCAATATCTATGATGTTTATATCATTTATAATTAAGAATTCACAAAAGCACTTTAAGACTCAACAGGAATACCTAGGTCATATAAATGGTCAAGTTGAAGAGGTTTATTCAGGGCAAAACATCGTAAAGGTTTTTAATAAGGAAGATGATGTTTGCAAAACATTTAATGATGTAAATGATACCCTTTATGATTCAGCTTGGAAGTCACAGTTCCTTTCAGGGATTATGATGCCTATGATGAACCTTATAGGGAACCTTGGTTATGTAGTAGTTTCTATACTAGGTGGATACCTAACTATTAAGGGAAGTATTCAGGTTGGAGATATTCAATCATTTATACAGTACGTAAGAAACTTTACACAACCACTATCTCAAGTGGCACAGGTTGCAAATCTAATGCAATCAACTGCAGCATCAGCTGAAAGAGTATTTGAATTCCTAGAAGAAGAGGAAGAAGTACAGTTAAGTGATAATCCTGTATCTCCTGAATGGCTTTTAGGAAGTGTTTCATTTGAAAATGTAAACTTTGGATACAATGAAGACAAAACAATTATAAATAACTTTACTGCAAATGTTAAACCTGGTCAAAAGGTTGCAATAGTTGGACCTACAGGTGCAGGTAAAACAACAATCATGAAGCTACTTATGCGTTTCTATGATGTAAATAGTGGTGAGATTAAAATAGATGGACATAACATAAATGACTTCAATCGTGATGATTTAAGAAGTATGTTTGGTATGGTTCTTCAAGATACATGGCTTTTTAATGGATCAATTATGGATAACATAAAGTATGGTAGACTTGATGCAACAGAGGAAGAAGTTATTGAAGCGGCAAAGGCTGCACATGCACATGGTTTCATTAGAACCCTACCAGATGGATACAATATGGAGTTAAATGAAGAAGCAAGTAATGTATCTCAAGGACAAAAGCAGCTTCTAACAATAGCTAGAGCGATACTAGCTGATCCTAAGATTCTTATACTAGATGAGGCAACAAGTTCTGTTGATACTCGTACAGAGGTGCTTATACAAAAAGCTATGGCAAGACTTATGGAAGGAAGAACAAGCTTTATAATAGCACATAGACTATCAACTATTCGTGACGCTGACCTTATACTAGTTATGAAAGAAGGAGACATTATAGAGCAAGGAAGTCATACTGAACTTCTTGCAAATGATGGATTCTATGCTTCACTTTATAATAGTCAGTTTGATGATGTGGAAGCATCATAGGGTAGAATACAGATCACCAGGGTTTTACCTTTTACTAGCTTCAAGGTAAGATTTCGAAAGATATTCTAAATAACAAAAACCCCCTTAGCCTAAGGGACACCGAAAACTCGGCGTAAAGCCTCAAACATACGGTGTCTACTAAGGTTAAGGGGTTTTTATTATTTTTAAAGAGAACTTAACAAGGAAGGGATTGACATTATATAGAAATAAAAGGAATATATTTATTGTGATGACAATAAATGGGTGAGGTTTCGGTTAAGGGGGTAACTTTATAAAATGAATAAATTTAAATTAAAATTAAGAAGTGAACTTATGCTTATTTTAATTGTGACGAGTATATTACCTATAGTTATACTTGGATTAAGATTAACGGATTCTGAGTATCAAAAATCACAGGAGATATTCTTGAATTCTGCATATAGCACCATTAAAGATGTGGATGAGCAGATAGAAGGGTTAATCTCAACTAATAAAGAACATATAGAGGTATTGTCTAAGAATCCATATATAAAAAAGTCATTTGAAGAAGGTGATTTTAGGGGGAATACTGTAGAGGTATTTAAGAGCCTAAAGGATACAGGGAAGAATATATTATCTGTTTATATGGGTGGAGAAAATGGAGAGACATTGCTTTATCCAAGTAAGTCATTAGATAAGAGTTATGACCCAAGAAAAAGGGATTGGTATACTAGTGTAAAGGGTGGAGATGAAGCTGTAGTTACACCTCCCTATCTAGATTCATTTACATCTACAGATATAATAACTATATCTAAAAGCGTAAAAAATTCTAGTAATCAATTAGTAGGTGTGGTAGCTATTGATATTCAATTAGCTCAGTTATCAGAACTTGTATCGAAATCAAAGATAGGTGATAAAGGGTTTATATTCGTTACTTATAATAATGAAAATATAATTGCAAGTAGCAATAAGAACTATGTAGGCAAGGATATTAGTAAGCAAGCATTTGGAAATGAGCTTAAAGCTATAAAAGATGGAGATAAGATAGAGATAGATGGTAGCAAATATATAGTTAAAAAGGTTGTTGATGACAAGAATGGGTATACTGCATACGGATTTGTAAATAAAAGTGAAGTATTTTCACTAACATTAAGAAATATAGTAGTACCATTAATATTCTCTGCAATATGCATTATATTTGCAACTGGAGTTATGATAGTAGTATCAGGTAAGTTATCTAGAGTTGCTAGAAAAATAGTAGATATTTTAAATGAGTGTAAAGATGGT
This sequence comes from Clostridium cylindrosporum DSM 605, assembly GCF_001047375.1. NCBI lineage: Bacteria > Bacillati > Bacillota > Clostridia > Eubacteriales > Clostridiaceae > Clostridium > Clostridium cylindrosporum. The sequence goes on along the minus strand of NZ_LFVU01000024.1, from coordinate 252,207 downwards.
AACTTCACAAGTAGGATAGAAGTTAATAATGTTACTACTAAGGAATTTATTGAGATTGCAGAATGTGCAAATCTTATGATGGATGATATGGTTAGGGTTTTAAGTAGTGCAGGTAATGCATCTAGATCTATGAGAAAAGAATCAGAGAGTTTAAATGTAGTAGTTGATGAGTTCTATGATGGAAGCAAAGATGTAGCAGAGGCTATGACTCAACTTGCACAGGGGACATTAGAACAATCAGCTTCCCTAGAAGAAGGAGTAAACTTATCCGTAGACATTGGGGATGAAATAAGTAAAACACTAGAGTGCTCAAGGGAAGTTATAAATAATTCTCAAAGGGTTCAAAATACTGTAAGTGAAGGAATGGTAGTTGCACAGGAGCTTAAAGAAATTCAAAAGAATAATTACACATCGATATCTAATGTAGTTAATAAGTCTAACATATTAGAGGGAAATGCTAATAAGGTAAATGATATCATAGAAACTATAAAATCAATATCCCAGCAAACCAATCTACTTGCACTAAACGCAAGTATTGAAGCTGCTAGAGCAGGAGAAGCAGGAAGAGGCTTTGCAGTTGTTGCTGATGAAATAGGAAAGCTCGCTAATGAGACATCATCATCTGCTGAGGAAATTGAGAGCATAATAAACTCAAACATAGAGGATATAAATATGGTAGTAGTAGAGGTTAATAACTCAAGGGATATTGTAGAGAAGACCTCTGAAAACGTAGAAAAAACCTATAAACAGTTTGAGGATATAAATAAGGAAATAGACCTATTAAAGGGATTTATAGTTGAAGTAAATGATAATATTACAAACATGGAGAAAATTAAGGATAAGTTTATAGATAAGCTACAAAGCATATCAGCGGTATCTCAAGAAGCAGCAGCAGCTACAGAAGAGGTAAATGCATCAACAGATACTCAGCTTCAAAGAATAAGCGAACTGAACTCATCATCACAAAATCTAGAAAGACTCGCAACTGAAGTTTATGATATAATTGAGAAATTTAAAATATAATAAAAAAATAGAAAGAGAGACTAATTAATTTAAAGGTCTCTCTTTATATTTTTAATACCATCTGTTATTAAAGCCATAAAATAACAATAATAATATAATTATTGCTTCAATTGATGAGTATCCATTATTACAATTTTTTTTTATACCTTTAAATGAATTACATTTTTGATATTTATCGTATTCTTCATGTTCATATGAATCGCATTTTTGATATTTGTCATATTCTTCATGTTCATATGAATCACATTTTTGATATTTATCATATTCTTCATGTTCATATGAATCGCATTTTTGATATTCGTCATATTCTTCATGTTCATATGAATCGCATTTTTGATATTCGTCATATTCCTCATGCTCATGTGAATCACATTTTTCATATTCATCATATTCTTCATGTTCATATGAATCACATCTATCGTATTCTTTATCTCTCTTGCAATGTTTATGACGCCTTGGTGAGCAAGGTCTTGGAGGACATGGCTTCGGTGGGCATGGCTTTGGAGGACAAGGTCTAGGGCATGGTTTTGGTATATAGTCCATTATGTCCTCAAGCTGAAACTCTATTAGCATCTCCTTTTTAGCAATTGTTCTTAAAAGTCTATTTACGCTGTCATTAATGCTTTTTACCTCTTCAGGAGTAGCATGGCCTTTTTTTCCTAGCTCAACTGCATATTTAATCTTTTCCGATTCAGCTAAGATAAGCTTTCCAAGTGCTTTCTGTTCATAGGCTATTGAAGCTAAAAGTGACTTAAGAACTTCATCCAGTTCTAAATTACCATCTAGTATATCGTTAAAATCATCTGGATAATTCATATATTCACCTCCAAAGGGATATTTCAAATGGTCATAACTTTGTAATTCATAATATTAAAAACATTAAGGTTTTGTTACACATGTTTACATAATGTCCTTGTTATTTGGTACTCACAAAAATTTACAATTTAACATAGTATGTATAGACAAAAAGATAAGATGAATAAAGATCAAAAAACTATTTATAGATATTCACATAAGATAGACACTGTGAATATTATGGACTAGAAAAAAGTCAAAGTAGAAATTAGGATGATAATTAATAACTATTATCTTAAAAATATATATATGAGGTGGTAAAAACATGGCACTAGATGAAAATTTATTCCAAAATGGAGAAATACCAACTAGAAATGAGGCACTTAGACTTCTTCTTGCATCACTTGCAGTAGAACAATTTGGACTTGGAAGACTAATAAATGCTGAAGCAAGAAAAGTAGAAGAAATTGTAGGTGCACAGGGATCTGCATCAATTAGTGACTTAGAGAGAATTGATAGATCTGTAGAGAGAACTTTAAGAAGTATTATCAAAAAAGAAATGCTAATAGAGTTCCAACTAGAAGATATATTAGAGTTTATAAGAACTCGTCCTTGTCCACCAACTCCAGGTGAAGGAACATGCCAAGGTTTATGTGGGGTAATATCACGTGGCGAAAATAATCAACCAGGACCAGTTACTGGAACAACTACTCCAGAAGGAAATGTGGTTACATTGACAGTAGATGTATGTAGTGAAGGTAATTGTAATGATGATTTAGAGAATGGATTAGTAGTATATCAAGAAGCAGGCGTAGCACAGTTAATAGATGCAGAAGTTACAGACGTAATATGTAGAAATAGAAATGTTACTATAATAGAAGGTACTGGTACACTTGTAAGAGGTACTGAACAAACAGAAGGAACTTTCGTATTAAGAATAACTCATAGAAATAATAACACAAATAATCAAAGTTTCCGCTTAAGATTTATATCAGACGAACAAGGTGAACCAAACTACAACTCTGGAAGAATTGTTGTTGAACAAGGTAGCTTCCTAGCTAATTCATGCGGAGATGAATAAGTCTTAGATTTATTATTAGGTTCAATGTTATAAATTTAATATAAACTAAGTAATAATACCCCCATTTGGTAGCTATATCAAATGGGGGTATTAAAATTGAGAGTACAAGGTCATAAACAATATGATGAGTAGGTGTGTATTAACTATAGGTTAATACCTATTTCAAAACATTAACTATTAATCCATTGTTTGTGATAAAAGATTAAACTATACTCTAACTAGAGGATGCTACTAATAAGCAATTGGAGTGTTGATAATGGAAAAGCTAAAAATAGGAGAAGTTATAAGTAAGTTAAGAAAGGAAAAAGGTATAACCCAAGAACAACTTGCAAACTTTGTAGGGGTTTCTACTCCAGCTGTATCTAAGTGGGAAAGTGGAATTTCATACCCGGATATAACCCTACTTCCTATTCTTGCAAGATTCTTTTCTGTGAGTATAGATAAGTTGTTAAACTATAATAATAGTCTATCTAAGGAAGAGGAGGAAGCTATAGTTAGGGAGTGCCAAAGTCTATTTAATGAAGGACAGGAAGAAGTGGGATATGATTTATGTATGAAGTATATAGAAGAGTATCCTTCAAGTTATAGCTTAAAATTCAGCTTAGCTGTTATGCTGAACTTTTCATGTGGATTAACTAAAGGTGAGGAAAGGCAAAAAGATACTCTAGGAAAGACTATACCTATCTTTGAAGATATAGTAGAAAACTGTACAGATAAGGACATAGTAAATGGTGCAATTATGCAACTAGGTGTAGGATATACAGTTCTTAAAGACTTTGATAAGGCGCTTGAACTTTACAAAGGAATACAGCAACAAATTTGTGATACAACTGCTATAATAGCTAGCATTTATGCTGAACAGGGCAAGGTTAAAGAAGCTAGGAAACTACTTCAAGAAAAACTAATAGTTCAAATTAATGAGATGTATGGTACTATATCAAGCTTAGGGTGTTCATATTTTGATGAGGATATTTATATATCAGAAAGATATATAAAATTAGTATCTAATTTTATTAAGGTTTTTGAAAATGAAGGATACCCAAATATAAGTATGGATATGAATTTAGCACTAGCCCAATTATATGCTAAAAATAACTTAGAAGATAAATGTATTAATGCCTTAAAGGAAACATTAAACTTTATTGATTTAGAGAATATAGGTAGGCCTATTGATTACAGTAATGTATGGTTTCTAAGTAAAATTGATATTCCTAAAGAAGAGATTGTAACTGTAAACTTTGTAGAAATGCTAATAGCATCACTAGAGTTGAAGGAATTTGCTCTAGTTCATAACAATGAAGAATTTAAAAATATGATAAAAGAAATTAAAGAAAAGCTATAAAAATGTATATATGATGTCTTTCACTAAGAAGGATTAATCTATATTTATGAAAAACGTTATTAAAACTAAAAGAAGAACTTTCACCTAAAGGTAATCAGACTTTGTTATGTGGAAGTAGTTTCACTGCAAGGCCATGGTGTTGTCAGTCTCGTAGTTTTAACTAATAACACCACGACCTGCAGGACTGCTAACTTACATCAAAGCCCTACCTACTTTTTTATAACTATAAATCTTGAAAGTCTATCCTCGGGATGAATATATCCAGTATCCTTTGCTATTAAAGTTTCATCTAAATAGTTTTGAAGGATTGAGATTTCTCTCTCTTCATTTATATTAAAGTAGGTTATAAAGAAGTTCATGGCATCATCCATATCCTTAAAATATTGGGGAAAGCTAAACTCTACCTCACTATAATCATAATCCAGATTTAATTTATCAAGCATAGGGAATATACCCTCGTTAGTACTGTGCCTTTTTTCTGTAAGTTTACGGCCAAGTCTTTTTGAAAGCTCCTCTTCACCAAATTTATATGTATCATTTTCATGATGTGATATTATAAAGGCGAATTTCTTAGTAGTGTCACAAAGCTTTTGGAGTACTTCGTAGTCTTTGGTAACTCCTACTGAAAAGGCATTGATGATTATGTCATGGGGAGGAATATCTATATCTTCAAATGGAGATATTAGATAATTAACGTTTTTGATTCCCTCATTTTCACATTTGTTCTTTAAGTGACTAATCATATTTATTGAAGAGTCTAGGGCAGTTATAGATTTTGCTTTTTGGCTAAGAGGTATTGTAAATGCACCTGTACCACTTCCCATATCAAGAATTGTCATGTTGTCCATGTTATCTATATATGAGTATATTTTATCTAGGAATACCTGAGGGTACTCACATCCTTTGTATCCTAATGCAAGATCATACCACTTGATTCTATTAGTGTTTGATGAAAAGTAGTTTTTTCTTATAATTCCAGGGAAGTGCTTTTCTATAATTTCTAAAATATCATCAAGTAGGTAATCTCTATTTTCCTTTGTTACTTCGATTAGCATTACATCATTTCGTTTTCTTATTTTATCTATGAATTTTCCAGGCTTCTTTTTTATAACTCCAAGGGTTAGTTTAGGGCTATTAAGAACACTAAAAACAGATTCTTGAAAGTAAGTAGCTTCATTTTCCATAGTACCAAGCTCATCGAGAACTATTAAGTTTCTAGAGTTTAAACTTTCATTAATAATAGTGTTAGCTACAGTTTCAAAGGAATCAGTAAAAACCTTTACGTCACAAACATCATTAACTGATTTAATTGTTGCTATTTTAAATGAATCTTGTCCATTTATTAATGAAATAATAAAAAATTCCTTTATATATGAACTTCCCTTTTGCTCAATTGTTCTATCTACCTGAAACCCTCCAATAGAAAGGTTGATTTTCTCGAGAATTTTATTTAAAAGAGTGGTTTTACCAACTTGTATCTCTCCAGTTAAGAATATATTATTCATAATAATCACCTCAGATTTAAATATAGTATAATACAATAATATATTTTAAAAGCGAAATAATCTATAAAGAATAACGACTTAACTGAAAAGATATATAATTATGAATTATAAAGATAATAATATATATTAATATAGTTAATGTATAAATGAATTATATTAATGTTATATTAAAAAATACATTGATATAATTGATATTAATATTAAAGATATTAATATATTGTGTTGACTTGTTTATAAAACAAGTATAATATAAAAGTACTAGGAGGAATAAAATGACATATAAAGCAATTACAATATGCCCTGTATGTAGGGGTAAGTTAAAAATAAAGAAACTTCAATGTAATGAATGTAGAACTACTATAGAGAATGATTTTGAGTTTTCAAGATTTCAGTATTTAAATAATGAAGAACTTAAATTTATAGAGGTTTTTGTAAAATGCAGAGGGAGTATTAAGGACGTTGAGAAGGAAATGGGAATATCATATCCAACAGTTAGAGCGAAGCTTGATGAAGTTATAAGCTCTCTTGGAGGTAAGAATACTAAGGATGTAGTAAATACAGGTTCTACAAGGGACATAATAGATGCATTAGAAAAGGGAGAAGTTTCTCCAGAGGAAGCAGTGAAAAGATTGAAGGATTAAAGGAGGGAATTGAAATGAGAGAAGAATTACAAAGGGTACTATCTATGGTTAAAGAGGGAAAGCTAGATATAGAAAAGGGCTCGGATCTTATTGAAGCAATGTATGAAAAGCATGGTGCAGAACTTACACTAAAGAAGTACAGTGAAAGAATGCTTAGGGTATTAGTTGAGTCTATCGATGGAGATAATGTAAGAGTTAATTTACCTGTTCCGGTAATTACATCTATACTTAGAGCAACTGGTAAACTACCTATTAAAAATGAATATGTTGAGGGGATTGACTTTGAAGCCCTATCAGTAGCAATTATATCTGCCTTAGAAAACGAAACACTAGGAGAAATAGTGACAGTTGATTCAAGTAAAGGCGATAAAGTTAGAGTTGTAGTTGAGTAGGTAGTGCAATGAAGGTAGTAATAAGGAATAAAAGTATTAATTTAAGTATACCAGTACCTATGTTTATTCTAACTAGTGGGGTTCGATTAACTAAATTCATACAAAAGTGTTTGAATAATAGTAATATGAAGGACGAAAGTGCACAAAAGGCAAATGAGATACTAAATGCATTAGATATGGATATGATTGCATATGCCTTAAAGGAATTAAAGGGATATAAGGGATTAACACTTGTTGAAGTAGAAGGAAAAGATGGTAGCTATGTTTTAGTAAAAGTGTAGTTATATATTTATAAAAAGACCTTGAGATTTTCTAGGTCTTTTTTTGATATAATGATATAAATACTAAAAGGTAGGGTAAGATATGAAGTTAACTGTAGTTGTAGATAATAATACATATATTGATAGATACTTTTCAGGTGAACCAGGTCTTTCTTTCTATATTGAAGAAGAGGGACAAAGTATTTTGTTTGATGTTGGATATTCTGATATATTTTTAAAAAATAGTATGAAAATGAACATAGATCTTAAGAAAATTGATTATATAGCAATTTCACACGGTCATATTGACCACACATGGGGGTTATCCCATTTGATTAACCATTATTCTGAATATACTATTGAAGGAACAAGCTATACAAAGCCTGAGATGATAGCACATCCAAACTCATTTCTAGATAAGAGGCATAATAATCAAAATATAGGATCTTTAATTTCTAAGGATACATTAATTAAACATTTTAATTTAAAGCTTAGTGCTGACCCTATTTGGGTAACAAGTAAACTAATTTACCTTGGAGAAATAGAAAGAAGTAATAATGTAGAAAATAAAACTCCTATAGGTAAGGTTAAAATGAAAAGTGGAGAAGTAGATGATTATTTACTTGATGATTCTGCACTAGTGTACAAGTCTTCTAAGGGACTGGTTATAATAACTGGATGTGCACATTCAGGAATATGTAACATAATTGAATATGCTAAGAAAGTATGTAAAGATAATAGAGTAGCTGATGTAATTGGTGGTTTTCATTTGCTGAGTCCTAAAAAGGATGTAATTGACTATACATGTAAGTACATTAAAGATAATAATATTAAGGTTATGCATCCATGTCACTGTACAGATTTAAAGTCCAAAATAGAGTTATCAAATGTATGTGATGTAAAGGAAGTAGGAGTAGGGCTTGTTCTAGAATATAACTAATTTTAGATAAATCCTTGCAAAATATAAATCTATTTTTTGCCTATAATAATAAAAAGTGATGAAAATGCTTTAATGATTAATTATATATTCTTAGAAGTCTGTTAATGTATAATAAGGCATATGAGGAAGGAATGATAAACTTGAGTAAAACAGAGAAGTTATATTATGAAGATAGATATTTAAAGGAATTCAAAGCAAATGCTATTAATGTTGTGGAGAAAAACGGAGACTTTCATGTAGCATTAGATAAAACAACATTTTTCCCAGGAGGGGGAGGACAGCCCTGTGATACTGGAGTTATAGAAGGTATAGAGGTTAAGGAGGTTTATGAGGAGGATGGAGTTATATTCCATGTTCTAGAGACTAACCTTAAGAGAAAAGAGAAATTAAAGTGTACTATAAACTGGGAAAGAAGACTTGATGGAATGCAGCAGCATCTAGCACAACATGTTCTTTCAGGATGTTTTTATGAGTATTTTAATTCTAACACTGTAGGATTTCATCTAGGTAATGAAATAAGTACAGTTGATATAATTGGATTTCTAGAAGAGGATAAAATCCATGAGGCTGAAAAGCTTGCTAACGATGCTATTATAAAGGGATTAGTAGTTGATAGTTTCTCACCATCTAAGCAGGAGCTTAAGAAATTAAAGCTAAGACGGGACCTACCAAAGACTAATGAGGAGATAAGGGTTGTTAAAATAGAGGATTTAGATATAAATGCTTGTTGTGGAATTCACCCAAGAAATACCATAGAACTTCAATTAATTAAGATAAAAAGATGGGAAAAGAATAAGGGAAACACTAGAATTGAATATGTTGCAGGTAAGAGGGCAATAGAAGACCTATTCAATAAAGAGAAGATTGTTCGTGAGATTAGTAGTATATTAAATGCTGGGGAAGACAGTATAGTTAATACAGTTAATAATATTATAAATGGTAGCAGAAATTTAAATGAAGAGAATAAGAAGCTTAAAAATGAGTTATCTAGTTATCAGATTAAGGAACTTATTGATAGTGGAGAAAGCCTTGGAGATATTAATGTTATAAAGAAGGTTTATAATGGAGAAGATGCTAAACATCTAAGTAAGCTTGCTTCAAAGCTTATAGAAGAGGATAATAGAATTATATTATTTGCATCTATAAATGAGGATAAGGTTAGTGTTATATTTACATCATCTAAGAACATTAAGAAAGTTAGTATGAATGATCTACTTAAGGATGCAATAACCTTAGTAGATGGAAAAGGCGGCGGAAATGCCAATCTAGCACAGGGTGCAGGAAAGGGAATTAACAATGTAGATAATGCCCTTGATTATGCATTAAGAAGATTAAGAGACAATTTATAAATTGCTTTTAAGATTATGAAGCCTAAGTAGGAAGTATCCTGCCTAGGCTTTTATTAGTTTATCTAGTAGTAATGAACTGATTAAGTTTATAGATAAATATTATAGAATTATAACTTTTTAAATGTTTTATCTATTATACATTGAATATTTAGTAATGATAAGATAGAAATGTAAATACTTTGTAGAATAATATACTTAAGGTAGTATCTTATATAATTTAAATAAGTTTTTGAAAGGAGTATCTTCATGAATACAAAAATAAAGCAAGGTATATGTGGAGTATGTCCAGGAGGATGTCAAGTTGAAGTGGAAATTGAAAATGGTAAGATATCCGATGTAAAACCATTAAAGGGAGCAAGATTTTCTTCCCTATGTTTAAGAGGAAAACATTCTAAGGATGTTGTTTATTCTAATGATAGGATTAAAAAACCCCTTATTCGTAGTGGAGAAAAGGGAGAAGGAAAATTTCGTGAATCTTCCTGGGAAGAAGCATTAGACTATATAGGAAAGAGTATTAAAGATATTAGCAAAAAGTATGGACCAGAGTCGGTTATGAGCCATACAGGTAGAGGAGTTTTCGAGCATTCTGCACGTGATTTTCTAACAGGTCCTACAGCGGGAATATTTGAACCCTTAGGTTCACCTAATATGGCAAGTGTAGGGTCTGTTTGTTATAACTCATTTGGAGTTATTGCTCCTATGACTACATATGGCATTATGGGAGCAAGGCTTACTCCAGATATAGAAAACACGAATTTATTAGTTGTTTGGGGAGCAAATCCATCCACGGATTCTCCACAGTTTACATTTAAAAGAGTTCTTAAGGCAAAAGAGAAAGGTACTAGAATAATAGCCATAGACCATTATAAAAGTGACATAGCAAAAAGAGCAGATAAATACATACCAGTACGTTCAGGTACAGATGGTGCTTTAATACTTTCTATTATAAAAATAATAATAGATGAAAAATTATATGATATAGATTTCGTAGAAAACTATACATATGGATTTAAGGAACTTGTAGATTATGTACAGGAATTTACCCTGGATAGGGTAAGTAAAATAACAGGAATAGAAAAGGAAGATATATATTCCCTTGCACGTGAAATAGCTACAGCAAATAATGCTGCTATAGTTACATATACAGGACTTGAATATTCAAACTGTGGAGTTCAATGTATAAGAGCCCTTTATATATTATGGGCTTTAACTGGGAACCTTGATGTTAAAGGGGGACTATTAATAAGTCCTAAGGCTAATCCAACTATAAAGGAGTTTAAATGTGAAAAGCCTAGGGTTAAGCCAATTGGAGCAGATAAATATCCATTATTTTATGAACTTGTAGGAGGGGCTCATTTTATGGAGTTTCCAAATGCAGTTCTAAATGGGGACCCATACAAAATTAAGGCACTTTTAAATATAGGTTCATCAATATTAACATCTTACCCTAATCCAGAAAAGTATGAAGAGGCCCTTCGAGAATTAGATTTCCTATGTGTTGTAGATAGATTTATGACAAAGGATGCACTATATGCTGATGTAGTACTTCCTTCAACGACACATTATGAGGATGAATCATATGTTACCTATCCAGGACTCATACTAAAAAGGGAGAGAATAATAGAGCCTATAGGGGAAGCGAGAAATGATCTTTACATCCTACATGAAATAGCTAAAAGACTAGGATATGGAAAACTTTATCCAAGGGATGAAAATGAGCTTTTTGAAATGGCATTTGCAAAGGCGCCAAACATAATAAGGGCGCTAAATGAGAATCCCAATGGATTTGAGCTACCGAAGCCAGAAATTCATTATAAAAAATACCAATCAGGAAAGCTTAGAGAGGATGGAAAATCTGGATTTGATACCCCATCAGGAAAGCTAGAAATAAAGTCACAGTTACTTAAAAGCTACGGATATGATGGACTACCTAAATATGTTGAACCTATTGAGAGCCCTATAAGTACACCTGATGTACATAAAGAGTATCCCCTAGTTCTAAATACAGGTGCTAGAATCCAAAACACATTTCGATCTCAACATCTTAATATACCAGGGCTTTTAAAGTATCAACCAAATCCAGAGGTTATGATAAGTTTAGATGAGGCTAAAAGACGCAGCATAGAGGATGGAGATAAAGTGTTAGTTAAAACCAAATATGGAGAAGTTGTGTTTTACGCTAATGTATCAAGTGATATGAAAAACGGTGGAGTTGAAGTTAATATGGGTGGAGGAAACCCTACTCAAAAGAAAAGCTGGAGACTTGCAAATACAAATAAGTTAATAAATATAGATAATAGAGACCCTATATCAGGATTCCCTGTTTATAAAGCACTACTTTGCGAGGTGAAAAAATGGAAAGAGGCAGAAAAATAATCCTACTTTGTCATTGCATCTTAAACTGTAATTCAAAGGTTGAGGGATTAAGTACATTTAAATCAATGATTAAGAATTTAGTTGATATATTACATAGTGAAGATGTTGGAGTAATCCAACTTCCATGCCCAGAAATGCATGTGTATGGAATCAAAAGATGGGGACATGTAAAGGATCAATTTGATACTCCATTTTTTAGGGAGCAATGTAGGATAATACTTGAGCCTACAGTAAATCAGGTTAAAAATTACATGGATAATGGCTACGATGTTCTTGGAGTTGTAGGGATAGATGGTAGTCCGAGCTGTGGAGTTAATTTAACATATAGAGGAAACTTTGGTGGAGAGTTCTCATGTATAGAAAACTATAAAGAATGCATCGATACCTTGAAAATGGTTAATGAAGAAGGCGTGTTTATTGAGGAGTTAAAGTCTATTTTAAATGAAAAAGGATTAGACATACCCTTCGTAGCTTTGCTTGAGGATGATATGGTAAGGTCAATTGAGGATATAAAAAATAAATTATTTAAATAGATAACTTGAGCATGCCTTGGAATTAGATAGTAATAAGAAAATATATAAAGAAAAGCTGATGACAACTTATATTTGCCATCAGCTTAGTTATTTATACAGCGATATTATTATCTTTACTTGGTTTATACATATTTGGCATTGCATTAACAATAAAATATACTATTAAGCAAGAAATAATCTTATCTAAAAAGTTACCTGTTACTTTTGCTATAAATGAAGATACAAAGATGTCTTGGCCTGATTTTTGTAACCATAAAAATAAGAAATCAAATCCTGTGCCACTAAGGCCACCATATACCCATACCCCTATAGGAGTCCCTATTAATGGGCATACAATACTCAATATAAGTCCTGTTAAATTGCAGTTATCATTTTAAATTCAAATTTTCTACTTATAAATCCGACGATAAGTCCTACTGCTACACTAACTATTAAGAATGGAATAGTTTTTGGTCCAAGAATAAATCCCCAAAGAAAATTTGTAAGACCTCCTGTTACTGCACCATAATATGGCCCATAGTATACAGCAATAAATATTGTACCTATAACATCTAGGTATACAGGTAATTTAAGACTACTTGCAACAGTTCCAAGTGCAATGTTTAATGCTATGGCAATTCCACAAAATACCATAATAGTGGTTTTTTTAGCCTGCATAATAGTTCTCCTTTCTCATGTTGTACTTTATACATTGAGATTATAGTAGAAAAATGTAGAATATACTAATAGGAATTAAGAATATATTTGTAAAGAATTATAGGAATAATAAATGACTAATATAAGAAGTATTGTAGATATTATTGATATATGTAACTTTTTCTAGGATAATATAAGGAGGATTAAGCTATAAGGTTTAATTCTCTTTTTATTATATACAAGGAGGAGAAAATATGTATTGTACTAACTGTGGGTCAAAAAGCAAGGACCAAGAAAAGTTTTGCAATAAATGCGGAACCCCTATAAGAAGAACTTCAGATAAAGTGAGAGAAGAAGCAAGGTATTCAGATAGAGATATTGAGTCTACTATGAAAATGAGCAGTAATAAAGGACAAAGTTATAAGGAACATAATGTTCACAGTTATGAGGAAGTGAATGATGGAAGTAAGGTAATAAAGGTTTTAAGTATAGTTGCGGTAGTTTTAGTTCTAGCATGTACTTCTGGCTTTATAGGTTATAAGCTGATAGCAGGTTCAGGTTCTAAAGGTGAAAATAATACAGCTACTATTACTCAAAATAAAGTAAATGAAGATAAGAAACCAAGCAATATGGAATATAGTGATGATAACAAATCGAAAAATATTGATAGTGATGAAGGATACTTAATCCCAGAAAGTAGCTCAAAGTATCTAACTGAAGGTGAATTTTCAGGTTTTGATAAGGACAAGCTTGCACTTATAAGAAATGAGATATTTGCAAGACATGGATATGTATTTAAATCAGAAATGTATAGAGAGTACTTTGCATCAAAAACTTGGTACAAAGAAAACCCTAACTTTGCTGGAGATGAAAGTGGACTTAATACCTATGAAAAAGCAAATATAAAGCTAATTAAGTCACTGGAAAGGAAGTAGTATTGTGAAGAAATTTATTATAGTTATATTCTTAGCTATTTTCTTAGTATCATGTTCAAGTAAAGACTTAGATTCTAAAAAGGATGATAAATATGTTAAGGTAGAAGATTCTATGTCTGCCTTTGATAAGGCTAAAGCAAATAGTAAAAAGCTTTCAGCAAGTGAGGCTACGGAAATAAATGCTGTAACAAATATAGAGAATAAAGCACAAACAAATGAGAAGAAAAATATAAATTATACTATTTGTATAGATCCAGGGCATCAAAGAAAACAGATAACTACTCCAGAGCCATTAGCACCTGGATCAAATGAAAAAAAGCCTGGTGTATCATCAGGTGCAACAGGGATTTCAACTAAGAAGGAAGAGTATGAACTTAACCTTGAGGTTTCTATGATTCTTAAGGGTAAGCTTGAAGCTAAAGGATATAATGTAGTTATGACAAGAACTACAAACGATGTTTCCTTAACTAATATAGATAGAGCTAAAATAGGTAACGAAAGTAATGCAAATCTTGTAGTTAGGATACATGCGGATTCAAATGAATCATCAGCTGTTACAGGATTCTCTATTCTCTATCCATCAGGGGAATATGCTAAGGGGATTGAAGAGGAAAGTAAGAAGGCTTCTGAATTTATAGAAAAGAAGATGAAAGAAAGTACAGGTTCATTATCTAGAGGTATAGTTCCGAGAAGTGATATGACAGGATTCAACTGGAGTAAGGTTCCATCTGTTATTGTTGAAATGGGATTCCTATCAAATCCTAATGAGGATAGATTAATGTCTGATAAAAATTATCAAGATAAAATAACAAATGGGATTATAATGGGAGTTGAAAGCTATCTAAGTAACTCTAAATAACTTTTAGCTATGTAGGAAGAAGTTTTGCATTTTTAAGGCTAGTACTAATGTATTAAATATATTAAGTACTAGCTTTTAATTTATTATAGGTTGACTTATACTCAGAAGTCAGAGTTGTATAATAAAGTCTACTATTGTTAAGACGATATAACTATACAAGTAATACACAATGTTACAAATAATGCCATAAATAGTATAATGCTTATAAGATATGAGAAAAGGATATTTAGATTAGATAATAGATTAAGTTCTATTATAATAAGACTTATAGGGAGGGCGTACAATGATTTCTATCGTAACATCTAAGGAAAGGTTAAAGGATATTGCTAACATTAAGCGGAAGAGGATATTTGACCAGGGGTTTATAATTTGTTTTGTAATTGCTTTAGGGATATTAAGTACACAAAATTACTTGTTATTCCATAGCACATCTGAGCTTTTTAGTTCAATAATAGCCTTATTTGTATTTCTCATGTGTATAAACACATATGACATCTCAAATAATAATTACTTTTTAGTTCTAAGTTCTGGATACTTTTGGGTAGCAATTTTGGATTTGTTACATATTATAGTGTTTCCAGGAGTAGGAATATTAAGTTACACATCTTCAGATATACCTACACAGTTCTGGATTTTAGCAAGATATATTGAGTCATTTACAATGCTTATTTCTGTTGTATTAGTAAATAAACCTATGAAGAGATTAAATTTTGGTATAGTTTTCGGAGTATACTCACTAATTTCTGTTTTCTTAATATTGTCTATATATTATTTTAGGATATTCCCACAGTGCTTTACCGGTAGAAATACTTTAACTAATTTTAAAGTTTATAGTGAAATTATAATATCATGCATATTTTTTGTAACTGCTATTCTTTGTTATAAAATGAGAAAAGGGCAAAAGGATACAAGACTTAAGTATATTATGATATCATGCTTTATTAGTGTTATATCAGAATTGTTTTTCAGTATATATATTAGTGTTAGTCATTGGCTAAGCGCAACAGGACATATTCTAAAGGCTGTTGCTTGTTACTATATGTATAAAGGTATAGTTGAAGTAGGTTTGAAAAGACCTTATTTAAGTATGGATAATAATTTAAGGTCTAAAAATATGGAATTACAGTTTATAAATGAAATGCTAACAGTGGAATCAAGTAAGCGTAAAGGCGTTGAGGAAATTCTTATTAGTAATGAGAAATGCTATGAAATGCTTGTTAAGTATTCAAGGGATGCTATTTTAGTACATAGAAATGATAAATATGTTTTTGCTAATGATGGTGCCGCACAGCTTTTTGAAGTTAATGATTCCGATGATTTAATTGGTATGGCTGTATCAGATTTTACACCTACAGAAACTAGAGATTTAGCAGGTCACCGGATTAGAGAGATTTATAATAAAAAGTGTAGCATGCCATTTGCTCAAATGAAGCTTTTACAAGCGAGTGGAGAAGTTAGAGATGTTGAAGCAGGATCATCATATTTTGCATATAAAGGTGAACCTAGCATTTTAACTATTATAAGGGATATAGGTCATATAAAAGAAGTAAAATCTTTGAAGAAAGATATAGAAGTAACAAAGGAATATAATAGGGTTCTTATGGAATTCTTTTCAAATATATCCCATGAATTAAAAACACCACTAAATGTTATACTTGGGGCAATACAAATACTTGGGTTACCTAGTAAAAGTAAGCTTCCAGATGAATTTGAGGCCAAGTTAAGTAGATATTTAAAAACTATGAAACAGAATTGTTATAGATTATTAAGACTTGTAAATAATCTAATAGATCAATCAAAGCTTGATTCAGGATATCTAAAACTTAACTTGAAAAACCTAGACATAGTAAGTGTAGTTGAAAATATTACACTGTCTGTTGCAGATTATGCATATGATAAGGGAATTGAAGTGATCTTTGATACGGATACAGAGGAAAAAACAATGGCATTTGATGCAGATAAAATTGAAAGAATAATACTTAATCTTTTATCTAATTCAATAAAATTTATCTCTAATGGAGGTAAAATAATAGTAAACCTATATGATAAAGGTGATGCTATTGCAATTTCTGTTAAAGATACTGGTATAGGCATTCCAGAGGATAAGCTAAATTTAATATTTGATAGATTTGGACAAGTAGATAAGACCCTTGCTAGAAATAAGGAGGGAAGCGGAATAGGCCTTTCACTTGTAAGGTCACTTGTAGATATGCATAATGGGACAATTACTGTTAACAGTAAATTTGGTGAGGGAAGTGAATTTATAATAGAATTTCCTGTTTACATTACTGATATAGAGGATAAGGGACTAGAAAATTCAATGTACCAAAGTAGTGTAGAGAGAATTAGTATAGAGTTTTCAGATATATATAGTTAATAGAATGTTAAGAAATTATAAAATTACAAATTAAATTTAGATCAATTAAAATATTTATTAAAGGTTAGTAAGGTGCTCATAATGTCGATAAAATATGATATTATAAGCACCTTTTTATATTTATTGGAATTTTATAGTTGTAATTTTTATGGATATTCATGTATTATGTAAGTATTAACATAAAGTTCATAATTTTAAAGACGATATACTTAAGGTTAAAATATGAAGATGTCATTAAATGTTATATTTGGTATTAAGAGTATGTAATTTAGGTGAGATTAAAGGTATTTGGGGTAGTTAATAGTGTTTTAATGTAAAACACTGTAATATGACTTTTGGGGGGGCACAATGAATTCTATAGTAACATCTAGGGAAAATATAAAAAGTACGATTACTATAAGTAGTAAGACAGTATTTAGCCAAGGGATTTTAGCTTGTTTCATAGTTGGGTTAGTCATTATAAGTATAGAGAATTACTTACTATTTCATAGTATAGTGGAGCTTTTCGTTTCAGTAATTGCGTTATTCATATTTATAATGTGTGTAAATACATATGACATATCAAGTAATAATTATTTTTTAACTTTAGGTTCTGGTTTCTTTTGGTCAGCAATAGTAAATTTATTTCATGCAGCTTCATTTAAAGGAATTGGAATAATAAGATATATATCACCAGATGTACATACACAGTCTTGGATTGTAGGAAGATACATTGGGGCAATTACAATGTTAGTTTCAGTTATAGTACTATATAAGCCTATCAAAAAATTTAAATTTAGCACAATTTTCTCTATCTATTCACTAATCGCTATTTCTTTGATTCTTTCTATATATTATTTTAGGATATTTCCAAGCTGTTATGTTGTGGGAAAGGGAGTAACAGTTTTTAAGATTATAAGTGATGTTATTATATCTAGTATATATATTTTAACAGCGATTCTTTGTTTTAAGGTTAGAAGGAAGAGAGAATATCTTAAACTTAAGTATATAATGCTTACATGTATTATTAGTATGATATCAGAAGTACTTCTAGCTTTCTCTAAAAGTATACATAGTTGGTTTAATACTACTGGACATATTTTGATGGTTATTTCTTTCTACTATATGTATAAAGGTATAGTTGAAATAGGTTTGAAAAGGCCCTATTTCGTCATGGGTAATAACCTAAAGTCTAAAGAGATGGAATTAGAATTTATAAATGAAATGTTAAAAAGAGAGTCTTTTAAACGAAGAGATGTAGAGGAAGTTCTTATTAGTAATGAAAAGTGCTATGAAATGCTTGTTGAGTATTCAAGAGATGCTATTATGGTACATAGAGATGGAAGGTATATTTTTGCTAATGAAGGAGCTGCAAAGCTTTTAGGAGTTGAGAGTGCAGATGATTTGATCGGTATGTCAACATCTAGCTTTATGCACACTGATAATAAAGAATTAGTCAGTCATCGTACGATGGAGATTTATAATGAGAAATGTAGTTTACCATTTGTTCAAATGAAGATTATACGGGCAGATGGTGAAGTTTTAGATATAGAGTCTGGATCAGCTTACTTTTCATTTAAGGGTAAGCCAGCAATTTTAACTATAGTAAGAGATATAAGTTATATCAAGGAAGTAAAGTCGCTAAAGAAGGATATTGAGGTAACAAAGGAGTATAATAGAGTACTTATGGAGTTCTTTTCAAATATATCCCATGAGCTAAAAACTCCTTTAAATGTTATTTTAGGAGCTATACAAATATTAAATTTACCTAAGAAAGTGGAACTTCCAAATGAATTTCAAGAAAACTTAAGTAAATATTTAAAGACTATGAAGCAAAACTGTTATAGATTATTAAGGCTCGTTAATAATTTAATTGACCAATCAAAGGTTGACTCTGGATATTTAAAGCTTAGCCTAAAGAACCTGGATATTGTAAATGTAGTTGAGAATATTACTTTATCCGTAGCCGATTATGCGGGAAATAAGGGTATAGAGATGATATTTGATACTGACATAGAGGAAAAGTTAATGGCCTTTGATGCTGATAAAATTGAGAGAATAATACTTAATCTTCTATCTAATGCTATAAAGTTTGTTAGTAGTGACGGGGAAATTCTAGTAAGTTTATATGATAAAGGTGACAAGGTTCAAATATCGGTTAAAGATACAGGTATAGGTATTCCAGAGGATAAGTTAAACCTAATATTTGATAGATTTGGACAAGTAGACAAAACACTTGCTAGAAATAAAGAAGGAAGTGGAATAGGTTTATCACTTGTAAAGTCACTTGTAGATATGCATAATGGTACAATAACTGTTAATAGTAAATTCGGTGAGGGAAGTGAATTTATCATAGAGCTTCCAGCTTATATTACTGATATAGAGGATGAGAGACTTGAAAATTCAATGTATCAAAGTAGTGTAGAGAGAATTAGCATTGAGTTTTCAGATATATATAATTAAAATTTTAATTTTAAGAGGTGTAGATTGTGGTAGGTGCTAGTTTTGAAAATATGGAACAAATGATACAAGACATTAAGGAATTCATGAAAAAAAGTAGATATTTCTATGTTACTATAATGAATAGTGTACAAGAGGGTGCTACATATACAGATATTGTTAGTATAAATATTGCTAGTATCTCTGATAAGATAAATCTAGAATTAAGAGATAACCGTGGCAAGGCAGTTGGAGCAATCATTTTTACCTTAGGTGATTATAAACTATATAGAACAGAATTTAATAATTTAACATATTACGTATTCGAACAGAAAAAGTAAAAAAGAGCCTGCTAATAAGTATTAATCTTATTAGCAGGCTTTTTAAGTAAAAGATTCTTTAAGTTACATTAAGATTTATTTTTTAAAATATGCAATACCTACACTTCCTGGACCTACATGAAGTCCAATAACAGGTCCTATAGACTGAACGCCTACCTTTACTCCTAGTATATCTTCAAGTTTAGCTGCTATCTTTTCCCCTTCAGCAAAGCAATTAATATGATGAACTATGACTCCTCCAAGGGACTTTCCATCTATATCCTTTAAAAGGGAATTAATAATTGCTTCAACTGCCTTTTTCTTAGTTCTAACCTTTGAATATACCGATGTTTCCCCGTTTACTACTGTTAGTATAGGTTTAATTTGAAGAAGATTTCCGAATAAAGCAGCGGCACCACCTATTCTTCCACCTTTTTTTAGGTAGTCTAGTGTATCAGGTGTGAAAAGGAATTTGCTATTATGTAGGACATTATTACCAATAGATATTATCTCATCAATTGACTTGCCATTCTTTGCAGCCTTTGCACATTCAAGTGCAATAAACCCCATTTGCATACAATTTGTTCTGGAATCCATTATATAAGTTTGTGCATCTGGATAATTTTCTATAATCATATCACGAACTAAGTGGGCGCTAGAGAATGTACCACTCATACTAGAGGATATAAATATTCCAAGTGCTATATCTCCGTCTTTAACTATATTTTCAAATATGCTATATAAATCCGATGGATTAGGTTGCGATGAGGTTGGAATTTCACTTGCCTTCTCCATTTCTATATAGAAGGTTTCATTTGATAAATCAAGTTCTCTATGACCTACCCCATTTAAAATAACATTTAAAGAAACAACCTGTATATCATATTCTAAAGCTAGACTCTCTGGAATATAGGATGTACTATCAGTTACTATTTTTACAGGCATTTAATAACCCCCAATTCTCTTTTTAAAACTGTAAACATATTACTAAATACTATTAATATAACATAAAACTAAGTAACATCTAAGGGCTCTTCTTTCACATAATATAATTTGAATGAATATGATAATTATGTAAGTCATTATGTAAAAGGAGTATAGGATGTTTTATAGTATTCCAAAAAAGTTAATTGTTCCAGCTGCTTATATAGATATAGAAGAGTTTGAAATTAATTTATCTCAGTATAGGGAAGTTAGTCAAAATGAGCTAGAGGATATTAAATTAAGTCTTGAGAAAATGATTGGATATTTATTTACTAGAGCTAAAGGGTATAAGGATTATGTAACAGATGAGCAGTTACTTGATATGCATATACAGCTTCTTCGAGGATTTATTGAATTAAGTGTTGATAATATTCCATGTATGAAAAAGATTAGAACTGAAGGAGTTCAAGGGTTAGGCCTTGATGATATATTACTTTTTCATACTAATAAATTTAAGGATGTATATAGAGTTCACTATAATACCTTCCAGTGTGATAAGTATTCTACTCCTCCAAAAAGACCTATTAGTTCTGATAAGCTTAAAATAGAGATGGATAGTATTTTAGAAGATTTTAAAGTTGGCTTCTTAAAAGTTGTAGATATGACAAGGGATTTATCTCCTGAGCAGACAATGGATTTATTTGTTGATGGGTTTAGGACTATTTTCATGATGCTTGCTGATAATATTCCATGTTTAAGTGTAGCTAAAACTCAAAAGATAAAGGGTAAAACTTTAGATGAACTTCTTAATGAACATATTGAGAGGTTTAAGAGAAATTATATTAGGCATAAGGCTATGTTTGGGTGCTAAGAATTTTACCTCCTTAAGGTGTTATTACCTTAAGGGGGTTTTCATATATATGTGGTATAGGAGGGAGTATATATGGATAATGACTTTTCATGCCCTAGACTTAATAGTAATCCAGATGGACTTGCAAATGCTTATATAAAAAGAGCAATTAATGATATAAATTTAGGAAAAGTAAAAAAGCCTAATGCTATATGGCTTGAAACATCAGGATGCTTTGGCCAGATTATATCTCTATTAGATGCAGAAAGCCCTGATGTTCTATATTTTCTTAAGAATTTAGTTAACCTAACATTTTTAGGAACTATATCTGGAGATGAGGGAGAAGTAGCCTACGAGAGGGTCATGGCTTTAATGGATACAGATTTTATATTTATGATTTGTGGTGCAATTCCTAAAAAAGATAATGGACTATGTACAAGGGTTGCTACATATAAGGGGAAGGAAATAACAGCCGCTGAAATAACAGCAATGCTTGCAAAAAAAGCAAAACACATTATAGCTATAGGAACATGTGCGTGCTATGGAGGACCTACAGCAGCTAGACCTAATGTAACTGAGGCTGTAAGTATTCCTGAATTTTTAGGAAGAAATGATGTTATAAAATTGCCTGGATGTCCAACGAACCCTATTTGGAGCCTTGGAACTATAGGATATCTAGTTTCATTTGGAATACCTCAGCTTGATAGTGATGGAAGGCCAATTGCATATTATGGAAAGACTATTCATGACCTATGTGAAAGAAGACCATTCTTTGATAAGGGAATATTTGCCCAGAAGCTAGGAGATTCTGAGTGTATGTTTATGCTAGGGTGCAGAGGACCTAAAACTAAGGCGGATTGTCCTAGAGTTAGATGGAATCAAACAGAGTTTTGGCCTGTTGGGGTAAATACAACATGTATAGGCTGTACAGGACCTGATTTCCCAGATAAAAACGAGCCATTTGTTCATTATGGAGGGGTATAGATATGAAAATTGTAATTGACCCTGTAACTAGGGTAAGTGGACTTTTGAAGATTGAGGTAGAGGTTGAGGGAAATAAGGTAGTTAGTGCCAAAAGTAGTGGAGGACAGTTTAGAGGTTTTGAGAAAATGTTTCAAGGAAGAGATCCGCTTGATGCTATATGGCTATCCCCTAGAGTATGTGGAATATGTTCAACCCACCATACACTAGCCGCAACACTTGCCCTTGAGAATGCACTTAATGTGGCACCGGATTTTAATGGAGTTGTAGTACGTGAGATTGCAAATGGCTTTGAGTTTCTTCAAAATCATTTAAGGCAGATATACTTTTTTACTCTTCCTGACTTTGTTCAAATAGATAATGTAAGCCCTCTTTATAAAACAATATCACCAAATGATGCAGATTATAGATTGCCTATTAATATTACAGCAAAGCTAAATGGAGATTATGTTAAGGCTGTTAAATATAGTCGAGATGCACATAGAGCTGCGGCTACAATTATTGGTAAAGTACCACATGGTCATGGGATCTTTGTAGGTGGCACAACTATAGATATGAATGTGCAGCAAATGCAGGCGTGTTTATATACAGTTAGGGAAATCAAAGAGTTTATAGAGGGGAACTTACTTGAGGACATTAATATTATAGCTAGCTACTACAAAGATTATTACACAATGGGGGCTGGACCTCAGAATTTTATGAGTTATGGATTATATGATAATCCTAAGTTTCCAGTTAAGTATGTATCACCTGGAGTTATATTAAAATCTAGCACTAATCAGTATATAAGAGAGGAATTTGATAGAAACAATATTACAGAAAGCATTAAGAATTCTTGGCTAATCCCTGAAACAGGTAATCAAACAAGTAAACCTGGAACAGCTCCTCCTCCAAGTCCAAATGCATATAAAGAAGGTGCATATAGCTGGGTTGCAGCTGCAAGGTATAAAGGACATGCTATGGAGGGAGGACCACTTGCAAGAATGATTTTATCAGGGATTTACACAAGGGGTGTCTCTGTAATGGATAGAATTATAGCAAGGGCGCTGGAAGCTAGAAAAATATGTGAATGTATAGAATCTCTTTTAGCAGTTGTAAAGCTAGGGCCACCATATCAAGAAAAGTGGAAAGTACCAGAGAAGGCATTTGGAGTAGGGCTCACAGATGCTTCAAGGGGCACACTTGGTCACTGGGTTAACATATCAGGAGGAAAAATAGCTAACTATACTCTCATACCACCATCTACTTGGAATTTAGGACCAACAGATGAAAAGGGTGTTCTAGGAACAGTGGAACAAGCTCTTATAGGGACTACTATTAACAATGTTCAGCATCCAGTGGAGATAGGAAGAATAGTTAGGAGTTTTGACCCATGCCTTAACTGTGCAGCACATATTACAAGTGATAGGTACTCCCCATTTGAAATTAATTTAGTATGATTAAGATTTTTGGCATAGGTAATATCCTACTATCAGATGATGCTATAGGCGTTAGAATTGTAGAAAGTATTATTGAGAAAGGGAAGGACCTTGGAGATAATGTGAAGGTAATAGTTGGGGAGACGGATTATATGTATTGTCTAGACCAAATAGAAGATGGGGATATGGTCATTATAATTGACAGTACGTATTTTAATATAGCACCTGGAATAGTAACTAAGCTTTCCTTTGAGGAGTGTGATGACTTCTTAGATGGGGCATTTACTCAGCATGAGGAAAGTTTGTTAAAGGTATTAAGAAGTGAATATAGACATATAAAAGGCTATCTTATAGGGGTTGAGATAGATAATCTAGACTTTGGTATAGAACTATCATCTACGCTTCAGGAGAATTTTGATTTTATATGTAGGGAAGTTTGTAAGGCTATTAAAGTTATTTTAAAGGAGAGATAAAATGCATGAGGTATCAATGATATGTAGTGTTATAGAGATGGTTGAGGATATAGCTAGGGAAAATAACATTAAGAAGGTAACGAAGGTAATTCTTAAAATAGGAGAGTTTACATGTACACTAAACTCTGCTTTGAATTTTGCATTTCAATCTATAAAGAAGAATACAATATGCTCTGATGCCGTTCTTGAAATTGAGAATGTTAATGCAAGGGCGTTTTGTGATAAGTGCCAAAGAGAATTTGATATAAAGTTTACTGAAAGACAGTGTCCAACATGCAATGAGTATAGCAGTAACATTATATCAGGAGAGGAACTACTACTATATAGAATAGAGGGGGAATAGAGGTGAAGCAGTTAACCTTAAAAAAGAATATCTTAGAGAGTAATGATGATGTAGCGAGAAAGCTTAAAAATTATCTAGATGAAAAGAAAATATATACGATTAACCTACTAGGTTCACCAGGAGCTGGGAAAACAACTGTACTTGAACATCTAATTGAAAGATTAAGAGATAGAATAACTGTAGGTGTTATTGAAGGAGACTTATACACTACCCGTGACGCCCAGAGGATAGAGGCACATAACATAGAGGTTGTTCAAGTGAATACAGGTGGGGGATGTCATCTAGACGCTTCAATGATTGAAAGGGCAGTAGATGAAATGAATATAGAGGCTTTGGACCTACTTGTTATAGAAAACGTAGGGAACCTTGTTTGTCCTGCATCCTATGATTTAAGCGAAGATATGAGAATTGTTGTTATAAGTACAACTGAGGGAAATGACAAACCTTTAAAGTATCCAGCAATGTTCAAAAGTGCAGATATAGTTGTACTTAATAAAACAGACCTAATAGAGTATACAGACTTTAATCTAGATGAGTTTTATAGTGATGTAAAGTCTATAAATAGAGATATAAAGGTAATCAATGTTTCATGTAGAGAAAATAAGGGAATAGAGGAACTCTCTAATCTTATTATAAGTGAAATAAATAATAAGAGGGGAAAATGATAAGAAAGCTTGTTAAAGTAAAGGGAAATGTTCAAGGAGTAGGATTTAGACCATTTGTATATAAAATAGCCACAGAAAATAAACTAAAGGGCTTTGTGAGAAACGATTCTAATGGAGTTTATATAGAGGTAGAGGGAGAGAAGAATAGCATAGATATATTTCTTAAGGATCTAAATAATAGGGCACCTTTACTTAGTAGAATTGATGATATATCAGTATTGAATCTTGAGGTAATTGGACATAAGAGATTTCAGGTTATAGAAAGTCAAAGGGATAAGGGGACAGTTCCAATGCTTCCTGATATAGCTACCTGTGATAATTGTCTAAGAGATATAGAGGAAGTTGGTAGAAGATATAGGTATCCATTTACAAACTGTACAAACTGTGGACCTAGATACTCAATAACAAAATCCCTTCCCTACGATAGGGAAGGTACCACTATGAATGATTTTAGTATGTGTAGTAAATGCAAAGAAGAGTATGAGAATCTAATAGATAGAAGATTTCATTCACAGCCTATATGTTGTAGAGAATGTGGTCCTTCACTTAAGTTGCTAGATAGAAATGGAGAAATTGTAAAGTGTAATGACGAGATCAAAAGTATAGTAGAGCTTTTAAGAAAGGGAAATATATTGTGTGTTAAGGGGCTAACTGGATATAACTTAATATGTATAACCTCAGAGAAAGTAGTTGAAAAACTTAGAGGATGGAAGAGGCGTGCTAGAAAGCCTCTAGGTATTATGATGAAAAATATAGATATAGTAAGAAAATACTGCTATATATCAAGACTTGAGGAGGATACACTAAGTGGAAGTGTTAAGCCTATTGTAATACTTGAGAAGGTTAATAAAGGTGATATGAATAGTATATCTAATCTTTCAACTCTAGGGGTAGTTCTTCCATATACTCCTCTTCATGTTATGTTATTTCAAGATGGTATAGAATCCCTTGTATTTACAAGTGCTAATAGAGGAAGTGAACCTATTATATATGAGGATCATGAACTAGATAAAGTGCAAGAAATAGCGGATTACTATCTACTTCACAATAGAGATATACACATAGGAGTAGATGACTCTATAGTAAAGGTTCAAGGGGAAGCTGTAAGAGTTATAAGACCAGGAAGAGGCTACTATCCACTATCCATAAAGAAAGAAGTGACAGATGGGATTATATCCTTTGGTGCACTTATGAAAAACACAATATCATTAAGTAAGGACAATTATGTGTTTACTTCTCCCTATATAGGAGATATAGATTCTTTAGCTACAGAGAAAAGATATAAAAAGGTTTTTGATAACTTTAAGAATATATATGACATTGATGAGAAGCTTCTTGCCTATGACCTTCACCTATATATGAAAAGTAACCCTATTTTAAGTGAATCAAGTATAGATAAATTGCAAATCTATCATCATCATGCACATATAGTTTCGTGTATGGCTGAGAATGGTTACTTTAATAGTGTTATTGGAATTGCATTTGATGGGCTAGGTTATGGTGAGGATGGAGAACTTCTTGGTGGAGAATTTCTTATATGTACAGTAAAAAGTTATGAAAGAAAGGGATATATAAATCCCTTTGTACTTCCAGGAGGAGATGGGGCAACTCTATCACCTTGGAAGATAGGGATAGGATTAATTTATACAGCTACTAAATCTAGAGATTTTCTAAACTCTGTTTTCAAAGATGAAGAGGATGTAGATGTAATTCTTAAAATGATAGATAAGAAGATTAATTGTCCCCATACATCAAGTATAGGAAGGCTGTTTGATGGAATTGCTTCTATATTAGGATTTAAAGGTGATATTAGCTATGAGGGTGAGGCGGCAGTTTATCTAGAGGAGTTAGCTAAAGGTGGAAAGTACAGTGGGATATATGATTATAAAGTAAGTGCCGAGCCTTTTACTATTGATACTACAGGTATAATAAGGGGGATACTTAAGGACATGAAACTATCTATATCATATGAGGACATAGCATTAAAACTTCACAATACCATTATTGGTTTCGTAGCTTATATATGCATAAGGTTAAGGAATGAAAGCAGTATAAATACAGTTGCACTAAGTGGAGGAGTATTTCAAAATGGCCTTTTGTTAGAGGGGATTTATAATTCACTTAAAAATAATGGTTTTAAGGTACTAACTCATAGAATTGTTCCTTGTAATGATAGTGGTATATCTCTTGGACAGATATTTATTGCAAATGAATTAATTAAGGATGCATAGAGGTGATTATATGTGTGTTGCGGTTCCAGGAATGGTTGTTAAGGTTTATCAAAGGGAGTCTATAGTTGATTTTGAGGGAGTTGAGATGACAGTTAATACATCACTAATAGAAAATCTACAAATAGGAGACTATGTACTTGTTCATGTAGGATGTGCTATAGAAAAGATTAGTGAAGAAGGTGCAAGGGAAAATTTAGAACTTCTTAAGGAAATAGCAAGTTTAAGTGAGGATTAATATGGACTTTAATAATATTGATTTAGGTAAAAAGATTATAAATTCAATACATAAAGCTTCATCTATGTTAAAGCATGATATAAAAATAATGGAGATATGTGGAACCCATACTAGAAGTATTTATAACTATGGAATACCATCTATTCTTCCAAGTAATATAAAGCTTATATCTGGGCCAGGATGTCCTATATGTGTAACTCCTAGAGAATATATAGATCTGGGAATAGAAGTAGCAACATCTGAAAATGTTATTTTAGCTACATTTTCAGATGTTCTAAGAGTTCCTGGAAGTAGAGATGCACTTAGTAATTCTAGAAGTAGAGGATATGATATAAGGATAGTTCACTCTCCACTTGAAGCATTGAACATAGCTAAGAATAATATAAAAAGTGAAGTTGTGCTTATATGTGTTGGATTTGAAACAACAGCGCCTAGTATTGCACTTACATTAAAGAAAGCTAGGGAAAGTAATATAAAAAACTTTTCTATATTAAACTATCTTAAAACAATGCCAAATGCCCTTAAATCCCTAATACTTGATAATGAAACTAGTATAGATGGTTTTATTTGTCCAGGGCATGTAGGAACTATAGTAGGAAATAAAGTATTTGATAACTTAGCGAGGGAAAGTAATACTCCAATGACCATGTGTGGGTTTGAAGCAATTGATATTTTAGGAGGAATATATTCCTTAATTAATTTAATTATAAATAAGGATTATAGGTGTAATAATCTTTATAGTAGGGCAGTAAGTGAAGAGGGAAATATTTTAGCTAAGGATTTGATAAGTGAAGTGTTTTTATCATCTAGTAGCCTTTGGAGAGGTATAGGAAGAATTGAGAATTCAGGATATGAACTAAGGCATGATTATAAAATATACGATGCTAGACATAGATTTTATATAGATGATAAGGTTATAGAAGATGATGATAAATGTAGCTGTAAGTACATAATAACAGGAAGAAGGTCCCCGAGGGATTGTATATATTTTAAGAGAAAGTGTACACCATTAAGTCCACTTGGACCTTGTATGGTATCAAGTGAAGGGGCTTGTAATATAGAATATTCGTATATTTAGGAGGAAAACATGGATGTAGTAAGTATTGCCCATGGAAGTGGAGGAAAGGAAAGTTCACATCTTATAGAAAGTATATTTTATAAGCACTTTAATAATCCTATACTTCTTAAGCAAAGTGATTCATCGATAATTGGAAAAGTACATGGGGATATAGCATTAACTACAGATAGTTTCGTTGTAGACCCTATATTTTTCACCGGGGGAGACATAGGAAAGCTTAGCATATGTGGAACTATAAATGACTTAGCTGTTAGCTGTGCAAAGCCACTATACATAACAGCCGGATTTATCATAGAAGAAGGCTTTTCCCTTGATTCCCTTGATAAAATAGCAAAGTCTATGGGAAACGAAGCAAGAAAGAATGATGTCAGCATTGTAGCAGGTGATACCAAGATAGTTGAAAGGGGAAGGGGACATAGAGTATACATAAATACTACAGGAATCGGAGTTTTAGATAGTAGACATAGCTTATCTCCAAATAGCATAGAAGTAGGTGATAAGATAATACTAAGTGGTAGTATTGGCGATCATGGTATGTGTATTATGAATGAAAGAGAAGGCCTTAGTACACTTGGAAGCATAGAAAGTGATTGTAGTAGCTTATATCCCTTGATTAGTAGAATTTTAGATTCCAATGCTAGAATTAGAATTATGAGAGACCCGACTCGTGGAGGAGTAGCCCAGTCTCTTAATGAAATAGCATCACTTGCAGGTAAAAGTATGCTGATAGATGAAGATACTATACCAGTTAAGAAAAATGTAAGTGCTATGAGTAGACTCCTAGGAATTGACCCATTATATGTAGCTAATGAAGGGAAAGTAATAGTTATAGTGCATGGTGATGATGCAGATAATCTTCTAGGCATTATGAAGCAATCCAGTCTAGGAGTTGATAGTAGTATCATAGGTGAGGTTGTAGAGAGGATAAGTGGGGAAGTGAATGTAAAAACATCCCTTGGTGGAATAAAAAGACTTCCTATGATGAGTGGAGAGGTTCTACCAAGAATATGTTAATGATTAGGCAAGTTTAATAAAGCAGATTTCCTAAGAAGGTGTGATAGATTAAATATCAAGCACCTTTTTTTATTTGACATTAGGTATATATAGGAATAAAATAGTTTGCATACAAACTATTTTATTAGAGGTGATTTATAAATGAGTTCAATTTTACTATTTGCAACTATAACAATAAGCTTGGCGCTAGTATTTTATACTGTTGGCGTTTTTGGTGAAAGAAAGTCAGGGACGCTTAAAAAGTCTCATGTACTTATATTTTGGATAGGGCTTATTTGTGATACAATAGGAACTATAACAATGGGAAAAATAGCAAAGTCCAACCTAGAATTAACTACTAGTCTTACTGGAAATATACACGGTATAACAGGGGTAATTGCCATAGCACTTATGCTATTTCATGCACTTTGGGCTACAATGGTAATTTTTAAAAATGACGATAAGAAAAAGAAATTCTTTCATAAGTTTAGCATAGTAGTATGGCTTATATGGTTAATCCCATATTTTGTAGGTATGGTTATAGGTATGGGACATTAATCGGAGGAGTAAAATGGACAAGAAGGTAGATTCTTTTCAAATAGCGATGCTAATTCGTGAAGTATACTCAAAAACAACAAACATAATCGCAGATAGCCTTAAGGGAAATGGACTTACACATCAGCAAATAATCATAATCAAGCTAATAGGACATAATAAAGAGATGACTATAAGTGATATATGTACTGAAATGAGCCTTAGTAAAGGAACTATTTCAGGAATAGTCTCAAGACTCGAGGCAGCAGGATACGTTAAGAAGTACAAAATAGGTAGCGATAAAAGAAATACATATATTATGTTGTCAGATAAGGGATATGAATTTGCTCTTAAGTGTAAGGATAAAATGACAGAGGGCTTTGATAGAATATTTGAAGAATTTACTGAAACAGAAATCGAGGAAATTAAAATTTCACTTACAAAGATGTTAAGTAAGATAAAATAAGTTAAATTAAAGGACAAGTCACTCATAGGAGTACTTGTCCTTATATATTATTTTCCTGAATTGATAGTTGGTTGAGTAGACTTTTCGCTACATAGAACTACGAGTAGGTTACTTACCATAGCAGCCTTTTCCTTATCATCAAGATTCACTATATTATCCTTCTTTAGCTTATTAAGTGCCATATCAACCATTGTTACTGCACCTTCTACTATTTTTTGTCTAGCTGCGATAATAGCATTTGCCTGTTGACGTTGAAGCATTGCAGCTGCAATTTCAGGTGCATATGCAAGGTGACTTATTCTAGCCTCTTCAACAATAACCCCAGCTTTAGAAAGTCTTTCTTGAAGTTCTCTTTGAAGTGCCCCTGACACCTCATCTGAGCTTCCTCTAAGCGATAGGCCACTTTCATCTTCTCCAGTATCATATGGATAAAGCCCGGCTAAATGTCTTAGTGCAGATTCACTTTGAATAGATACATAATCAGTATAGCTATCAACATCGAACATAGCCTTAAAGGTATCCTCAACTCTCCATACCACAACCGTTGCGATTTCAATTGGGTTCCCAGCTTCATCATTAACTTTAAGTTTATCTCCATTAAGATTTCTTGATCTTAGTGATATTTTCTTCTTAGTGTATAGTGGATTAGTCCAGTGGAAACCAGAATCTTTAACTGTTCCTTTATAATCCCCAAATAGTATCAATACACATGATTCGTTTGGTTGAAGTGTAAAAAGTCCACCCGCAAGAAATATCCAAAGAACCTCACCTAGTATACCAAGTACTAAGAATATGGCACTTCCAGGGCCAGCTCCATAAATTACAGAACTAGTAGAAACGATCAATAAAAATAGAACTACTAGTAGCATAAGACCACCGTTACCAGCAGTTATTGCTTTTTCTTTCATTTTATCATCTCCCCAATAAATAATTAAACCCTATAGTTTAATATATCATTTATATATGGAAATGTTAACCTCACGTGTTGCTCTTTGTATTTAGAACAATTCATTCTCGAATAATTTTCGAATATCTTCCATTGAAGTTAATGCACTTAAAGCTACCATAAGTTTTATCCTAGCTTTCTGACCAGGAAGAGTGTCACCAAATATTGCACCTAAGTTTCGAAGATTATGACCTCCACCTTCATATCCATAGGAATCACTAACCCTACCTTCGAAGCATCTTGATACTATAACCACAGGAATTCCTCTATCTATTGCCCTTTTTATACCTGGAACCATAGCCTTTGGTACATTTCCACGGCCAAGTGCCTCAATAACTATTCCTTTATCATTATTATCTATACAGAAGTCAATAAATCTTGAATCCATACCAGACGCACATTTTATTAGTGATACATTAGATTCAATTCTCTTAATATTAAAGTGAGGTCTTTCTATCCTGCTTCTATAAAAGATTGCTCTATTATTATCAACTATTCCGATTGGACCAAAGTTTGGAGTTTTAAATGTATCAAGGCTCATTGAATTGGTTTTTGTAACCTCAGAAGCAGAATTTAATTCTCCACTTAAGCAAACAAGAACACCACGATTTTTTGCATCATTTGATATAGATGTACAAATTGATGCTGAAAGATTTGAAGGTCCATCATATCCAAGCTCAGAACTACTTCTCATAGCTCCTGTAAATATAACTGGTTTATGGGTTGTAAGAGTTAAATCTACTAAGTAAGCTGTTTCCTCTAATGTATCCGTTCCATGGGTTACCACAACTCCATCTATATCATCTCTTTCCACAAAATCTTCAATAAACTTTGATAGCTTAAGCATTATTTCAGGAGTTACATGGGGGCCAGGAAGTGAGGAGAATGTATGGGTCTCTATTTCTGCATAGCCTTCAATTCCAGTTACCATAGCCATTATCTCTTCACTTGAAAGAGATGGAACAGCTGCCTTTAGCTTCTCATCAACCTTCATTGAAATTGTTCCACCATTAAATATAACTGCTATTTTCTTCATATAATCCTCCTGCTTTTTTATAAGTTACTATTATTATATCCCTACATATTCCTGATTATAAAAGAAGTTGTAAAAGAGGAGTCTTGTTTTACTTTATAACTATATCAAAGCTATTAAGTAGCCTCATTGCCTCTGGCATAGTGAATTTACATCTTTTAATGTTATTATTTAAAGGGTTTATGTCATAATCACTAGCACCTGTGAAGTCGGCTTTAGTTAAGTTGGTATTGCTAAAAACCGTACCAGTTAAAGTAGAAGAGCTAAAGTTTGCTTCAGTAAGGTTAGCATCAATAAAGTCACTGTCTAAAACACTACACTTTGAAAAATTGGTTTTCTTAAGTGAAAGAGTAGAGAAACTACAGTTTCTCATTATAGAATCTTCAAATGAGACATCTAGTACGAATGAAGTGTCACATTTGCTAAAATTAATTCCAATAATCTTACACTCCTTAAACTTAACATCAACTAGTCTTGCACCTGTGAAGTTAGTAAGGGATAAATTACAATTCTCAAATATGCAGTTTTGAAAATTAGAGCCTGAAAAGTTTGAACTTGAAAAGTCACAGCCTTGGAATCTACAGTCAAGAAATGACTTGTTAGTAATACTAGAATCTATCTCTACGAGTTTATTAAAAGTTAAATCATCATTATATGTACTTATATTGGACATAATGTTCCTCCTATAGGTGTATTCTATTAGCCCTATTATAGTATAATAGAATAAAGTTTCAAAAAGGAAGTGGATAATATGAAAACAAAAATGTTACATACTTGTATAAGAGTTATGGACCTTGAAGCATCACTTAAATTCTATAGTGAAGCATTAGGATTTGTTGAAAGTTCAAGAAAGGATTTCCCAGAGTATAAATTCACAATAGTTTATATGACAGATGAAAATGGGACATATGATCTAGAACTTACATATAACTACAATCAAGAAACTCCATACGAAATAGGAAATGGATTTAGCCATATAGCTGTAGGAGTAGAGGACCTTGAAGGACTTCGTGAAGAACATATAAAAAGTGGATATGAGGTAACAGACCTTAAAGGACTACCAGGTGAAAAACCAAGATACTACTTCGTAACTGATCCAGATGGATATAAGGTAGAGGTAATAAGATTATAATCACTCTACCGAAAATATTAATTTGCAGTAGTGTAGCCTCTAGCTAAAACAACGAGATCTTTGAGAAAAAATTCTAATCCTTACAAATCCCCTCAGACCAAGTGCGATATCTAAACCACTTTGCTTGCCGATATCTTACTAGGACTAAGAGTATTTGTAAGGATTAGAATTTCTAACTCTAGACTCTATTGTTTTAGCTAGAGGCTACACTATTTGCAATGATACTTACTAAGATAGAACATAATTAAAATAGAAGTTTATATTATAATGTATGGTAAAGTATGGTATGTAATTATAATATGCTTAAGACATAACAGTTGTATATTGTGAAATACTTGAAGGGAGTTTTAATATATGGATAATATTTTAATAGCTACAATGTATTTCGTAGGAATTGGTATAGTTTTGGGTATCGTAGCAAGTTTTGTAGGCTCAGCCTTTAATTTTACTGGTATGTTTAAAGCACTTTTTAGGTTTTTTCAAAAATAACGAACTATAGTACAAGTTTTATTTATATCAATGCCGCAATATATTTATTTTATGAAGTAACAGTTTTATATTATGTGGGAATTGAGAGTCTACAAGGAGTGATTAAGTGAATTCAATTCGACTACTTAAAAATATTAAAGTTATAGAAATACCTAAATGGGGAATTTATCTACGAAAGCAATGGGAAGATAGTTTTGCGGATTATCTAAGTGACAAAGAAAAGGAAGATATTTTTCTTTATAACACCGATGGATGTTGTGGATACCTATGGCATTTATTTAGCTATAATAAAAGAACTTGTTTACAAGCTGAAGAAGCTAATAAAGCTTTTAATAGTATAGCTAAAAATTCATGTTATGTTTTTTATCAACATTCAAATGATGTTCTGATTCTTGACGGAGCTAAGGTTCTTAGTGCAGATAACCTAATATGTGATTTGGATTTTTATAAGTCAGACATTTATGTTGTAGATAAACAATTTAATTGGACTTATGTAAGGACACATGAAACTGGCTTAGGTCCTTATTTTAGTTTTAAGGATAAAAGGATTTAAAAAGCTTTATTTCGACTACGAGAAAAGATATGTAGGTGAAAGTTTGATTGCCAGGATGTGTTGTCTTTGGATAAAACAACACATCCTGGCAAAGCACTACACTTACATCCTATATCCCATATGTTCCTGTCTGTGAATCTAAAAACAATGGAATATGTGGTGGGTTAAAGGTAAATACAATAAATGCAAGTATGACAAGTATTAGTATTAAATATAAAACCCCAGATACTAGAGGATTAAATTTTCCATATCTATATAGATGAAGCCCTAGTATTTGACCTATAAATATTCCAAGAAACAGTGAAAATATATCAAGAACTAATGATTCAATTCCAAAGGCTCCTGTGTATGTATAGTAAAATGTAACTACAACTAATGGAGCAGTAATAGATGCAACTACTGCAGATGATAACCATGTTCTTGTATTAAAAGAAAAATCACCTCTATAAATCAGGTAGCCTAAAATCCACCATGCTAGGGTAGGGAAGAATGCCATTTTTAAATGTTCCCATATGCTTTCATTAACAGGAGTAAATAAACCAACTAGGGCAAGGTTTCCAGACCATTCATATGCAAAATGCATTAGACTTCCTACTATACTTATTATAGGAATACCAATAAGAATCCATTTCTTAGCTTTTTTGAAGCTATCCAATCATATCACTCCTTAAAAATATATTAGTATTTATATATATGTATTTTTAAATATTATACCAAAATTTACAATAAATTACTGAAAATTTTATATTGTTAAAAGTGTGTTCCTTATGGTCTATATTAACAACATAAATTCTATAGAAATGTGCACACTAACTAAAAGATATTTAGGAGGTGATTATAGTGGATAGAGAAAAGAGTTTTGTTAATAAGGTTAAGGATAGCCTAAACATCAATGGAAGCAGTATTTCAGAAGCAGCTGAGAGAATCGAAGATAAGATAGAAGGTACAATTTCTAGTTCAGTAAGTTCTGTTGAAAGTAGCCTAAATAAGGTAGAAGATAAGCTTAAAGGGAACAGATAGTAAATTCATATAATATAAGAAACTAGATAGTCTATGTATATTTTATGGTATGAAGATTAGATTTACCATGAAAGTGTGCATAGGCTATCTTTTTTATTAAAGATATTAAGAAACTATAACTAAAATAAAGATTCACATTTAACTTAGTAAGATATAATATATAATTATAGCTACCAATTGTGGTAATTTGTGAATATTGTTATTTTAAGTTAATAGGAGGGAGAATAAAATGGCAAACAAGTCAAGTAACCTATTATGGGGTTTACTTTTTATTGTTTTAGGTGTTTTGTTTGGAGGAAATGCTTTAGATCTATGGAATTTTAACTTGTTTTTTGAAGGTTGGTGGACTCTATTTATAATTGTTCCAAGTATAATGGGTCTATTTCAAAGAGGGTCTAAGATAAGTGCACTTATAGGATTAGTTGTTGGGGTTATGCTACTTTTATCAGCTCAAAATATTATATCTTGGTATATATTAAGTAAGCTTATTATACCAATAATATTTATTTTTATAGGTCTACAAATTATCTTTAGAAAAGACTTTAGTAAGGATAAGTTCTATGAAAAAAGCTTTAGTAGTGATGGATTACCAGAATATACAGCATTTTTTTCAGGAAATGATATTAATTTTCCATATGAAAAGTTTGTTGGAGCTAATTTAACTGCGATATTTGGAGGGGTTGATTTAAACCTAAAAAATGCAATTATTGATGAAGATGTTGTTATAAATTCATTAGTGATTTTTGGAGGTGCAGACATAATTGTCCCACCTAATGTAAAGGTTAAAGTATCAAGTATACCTATATTAGGAGGCAATTCAAATAAAACTAGCCAGGTGATAAGGGAAGATGTTCCAACTATATATATAAAGGCTATAAGTATATTCGGAGGAACAGAAATAAAGTAAATATGAGATTTTAAATATGCTATTAAACAATAATGATTGTTAACAACCTATTTTAATTATTTCAATTTTTAGTATATGTGGTATAATGATTTAAATAGAATAATCCTGTTATTTACATTAGGCTATACAGCTAGGCATAGAAGTCTATGGAAAATTTAATATAAGATTTAAAGTAAGGATTCTAAAAAGATACACCATCTTTTTAGGACCTTTTTCTATTTTATAGGGGAAATAGAAAAAAAATCAATAACATGGAAATAGGATAATAAATGTATTTTACTAACATAAAAGGTTAAATAAGGATTGGAAGGTATATGCTCTATGCTTGATTATAAGAAGTATGAAAACTCAAAGGCAGTTAAAGTCTCAAGGCGAGAAATGAAATACTTTATTACACTTGAGGACTATTATTATTTTAAATCTGTGTTTCCTGTGTTTTTCAATAAGGATTTACATAGTATTGATGAAGGATATAGGGTTCGAAGTGTTTACTTTGATTCTATTAATAATCTTGATTATCACGACAAGATAGAAGGGGAACAAAATAGAAAGAAAATAAGGATAAGAGTATATAATCCTAATGATAATAAAGCTAAACTTGAAGTGAAATATAAGTTTAACCTTAATCAAAGAAAAGAAACACTTATTATATCTAGGGAACATGCTAAAAGGCTTATTAATGGAGAGTATGATGTTTTACTTAATTATAGTGATGGAATAGCATTGAAGATTTATGCAATCATGGTATCGGATATTTATAAACCCGTATCCACCCTAGAGTATAAAAGAGAGGCATTTTATAAAGATGAATATGGAATAAGAGTAACACTAGATACAGAAATATCCCATAGTGAAACAGAGTTTGATATTTTTTCAAAGGACCTAAATATGATCCCCACACTTGATATTAATAGACCACTTCTTGAAGTTAAGTATGAAAAATATTTATACAAGTGGTTTCAAGATATATTATCATCTAGGGATTGTGTAAATAGTTCTATAAGTAAGTATTGTAGTTCTAGAAAGATATATGGAGGATTCCATATATAGATATAAGGTTAATGAATAATAGTAATTGGAGGAACATTTATGGAAATATCGATGATTATGCAGTATCTCATTGATAATGAGCAGGTTTATTCAGCAGTTAAGATTTCAAAGTCCCTATTTATTGCACTGGTTATTGCTATAGGTATATATATAACATACAGGCTTACATATAAGGGAGTAGTATATAGCAAAAACTTCAATATATCATTAATAATGATAACTCTAATAACAGCTATTGTGATAATGGTTATAGGAAGTAACGTAGCATTATCACTTGGAATGGTAGGAGCACTTTCAATTGTACGTTTTAGGACAGCTATAAAGGACCCTAGGGATACAGCTTTTATATTTTGGGGGATAGGCGTAGGACTTTCTGTTGGAACGGATAACATTCAAGTTGCGATTATCGGGTCTATTTTTATTATGGTTACTTTATTTATTATAACATTGGCTATGAAAAGTGAGGATAAATATCTTTTAGTCATAAAAGCAGAGCGTTTAAGTGAAGAGACAATTATGAAAAATATATTTTCATCACTGAAAAACTATAAAATGAGAGCTAAAAATACAACTGAATCTACACTAGAGATTGTATGTGAGATAAGGCTAAAAGAAAATGAAGATATAAAACTTATGCAGTTATTATATTCAACTCCAGGGGTTAAGACTGTTAATATAGTCTCTCAAACAGGAGAAATGATGGGTTAGGATGAGATTATATGAATGATAAGTTAAGATATAATACTATGATAGCAATATTAATTATGGTACTTGGAGTTACTTTAATACTTTCATATAAATATGTTTATATTGGCTATATGGATTATTTGAATCAAAGGTCAATTATAGCTAATAAAAATGTTAAGTTCACATCTAAGCTTCCTATTATAGTTATAGATTCAAAGGGTAAAGATATAGGTAAAGATATAGTGAAAGCTAAGATGGAGTTATATCAAAATGAGAAATTAGAAAATAATATTACGGGACATAGCAATAAAAGTTCAAATGTAGAGATAAATCTTCAAGAAGATTCTAAGGGAAAATATATTATAAACATAAGAGATAATGAAGGAAAGCCCAGGGATATTGAAGTCCTAGGTATGAAAAGAAATTCAAAGTGGATATTAAATTCTCCAGATGGAGATAAGTCTCTCATTAGAAACTACATTGTATATAATATAGCATCAAAAATAATGGATTATACTCCCCAAGCTAAGCTCTGTGAGGTTTTTATTAAAACATCACAGGTTGAAGGAATCACAATGAAGGATTATAAGGGTGTTTATTCTATAGTTGAAAGTACTAAGGTAAGTAAAGATAGAGTAAACCTCGCTAAGAGTATTAATGCCTATGAGATAACAGGTTACATTGTAGCGGGGGATAGCTTAAAACAAGGGGATAATTACTTATCTACATATACAGAAAGAATAAAGAAGAAGAGTCAACTTACATGCATTTATCCAGATAAGGGTGATGTTACACAAAGTCA
The DNA here is from genome assembly GCF_001047375.1 of Clostridium cylindrosporum DSM 605. Taxonomy (NCBI): domain Bacteria; kingdom Bacillati; phylum Bacillota; class Clostridia; order Eubacteriales; family Clostridiaceae; genus Clostridium; species Clostridium cylindrosporum. The sequence goes on along the minus strand of NZ_LFVU01000024.1, from coordinate 212,615 downwards.
GTTAAGGTATATTCAAAATGATTTAGACTCTATAGAAAAGAGAATGTATTCTCTAATGTATTCCGACCCAAGATTTGGATATAGAGAATATATAGATATTGATAGCTTCATTGATTATGTAATCCTTAATGAATTTTTCTTTAATATAAAAGCAGGAAAGAAAGGGATATATTTTTATAAAGAGCTAGGATCAAAATTAAAGGTAGGACCTGCTTTAGACTTTAATATATCCATGGGGAACTTTGATGAGGTGAAGAATCATAGATATCTTAGGATGAAGGGTGAGCCTTGGTTTGAAAAGCTTCTAACTGATCAGTATTTTCTAGATAAGCTTTCAAAAAGGTATAAGGCTCTTAGAAAAACCTATTTAAGTGAACATCATGTATTAAAGTCAATAGATAATGCAGTAGCTGAAATAGGATTAAGAGAAGATAAAAGCTACGAAAAAGAGATAAGTACTATGAAAAAATTTATAAAAGATCATGGAAGATGGATGGACAAGTATTTCGAAACTGGTGAATACCTAGAACTTACTGGGAATAGTAAAAATGAAAGATAGTAAATACTAAAAAGGGTGAGAAGCTATGAGTCCAATAAAATACATAAAAATAATTGTAGGAATTCTTATCTCAACGATATTGATAGGGTTATTTTACTACACTAGTATTTTTCCAATGGAAAATAAATGTACACATAAGAATTTAATTGTAGAGGCTAAGACCAGTGGTAAGGATATAGTCATTAAGAATAAGGATAACTTTGAGAAGATTTTCTTAAAGGGTGTAAATATAGGAGTAGGTAAACCGGGATACTTTCCTAATGAGTTTGGGATAACTAAAGCGGAGTACCTAAGGTGGTTTAATCAGATATACGCAATGAATGCCAATGTAATAAGAGTGTATACACTTTTATCACCTGATTTCTATGAAGCACTTTATGAATTTAATAGGGGTAAGGATAAACCTTTATACATTATTCATGGAATATGGGTTAATGAAAATAATATAGAAGATACTATGAATGGGTTTAGCTTTAAGATTAAGAATCACTTTATAAGAGATATTCAAAGCACTATTAATGTTATACATGGAAGGGCATATATTCCACCTAATGGAGATTACTCTAGTGGTAGATATACGAAGGATGTATCTAAATATGTACTTGGCTATATCCTAGGAATAGAATGGGATGGAAATTTTGTTCAGCAGACAGACCTTTTTAATGAGGATAAAACCAGTTATAAAGGAAACTACTTATATACAGTAAAGGGTGCAAGTCCATTTGAAGTATTACTTGCAGAGGTTGGAGATTTTGCTATAAAGTATGAGACGGAAAATTACAAACATCAAAGACTTATAGCATTCTCAAATTGGCCAACAACAGACCCATTAGATCACCCTTATGAACCTGAGGAATATAACACTATTGGTAGTGTAGATACTGAGAAAATAAAATCCACTAGTAATTTTAAATCTGGTATGTTTGCATCATATCATGTATATCCCTATTATCCTGACTTTCTTAACCTTGATCCAAAATATAATGCATATAGAGATGAAAAGGGTAGAAAAAACAGTTATAGAGCATATTTAAATGACCTAATTAAGTATCATAGTATTCCAGTGGTTATATCAGAATTTGGAATTCCTACTTCTAGGGGACTTGCTCATGTAGATGAGTCTAGAGGATATAACCATGGAAATGTAAATGAGTTTAAGCAGGCAAATGCTACAGCTGATTTATATGATGACATAGTAAAGTCCGGTTCAAGTGGGGCAATTATATTCTCTTGGCAGGATGAATGGTTTAAAAAAAGCTGGAACGTAATGGACGGAATAGACCTTGAAAGGGCTGCATACTGGCAAAATGCCCAAACAAGTGAACAAAACTATGGAATATTGGCATTTGATCCAGGAAAGGAAAGAGTTAAATCCTATCCAGATGGAGATATATCAGAATGGAAGGAGTCAGATATAGTAACTAAAGATAAAGACTCTAGCCTATCTATAACAAGTGATGAAAAATATATATACATGAAAGTGTACAAAAAAGGCCTTGATATAAATAGGGATAAAATATATATACCATTAGATATAACTCCAAAGTCAGGAGCAGTAAAGTCAAGTCTTCTTGGACTTAATTTTACTAGAGGAGTAGATTTCGTTATCAAATTAGATGGTAAATATAACTCAAGGGTATATGTGCATGATTATTATAATCCATTATTAAAGGATAAAAGCCCTTACCCTGAGGATGAAAAATATACTGAGAAATATAGTAAAGATATGGACAAGTTCAATAAAATTTATTTAACTATACGTCATGAAATAACTGTAGGGCCAAATAAAAAGAAATATAAACCTATACATTTCGAAACAGGTAAGCTTATATACGGAAATGCTAATATAAATTCTAAGAATTACAACAGTCTTTCAGACTTTTATGTATCAGATGACAACATAGAAATAAGGCTTCCATGGCAACTACTCAACTTTTCTGATCCTTCTAAAAGAAAAGTTAGAGGAGATATAATGAAGTCTATTAACCCATCAGATGTTAGTGTTAGAGGTATATATTCATCTTTAATAATAAAGACAGAGAAAAATGAAAAAAGTCTTGGTTTTGGTATGTTTAGATGGAGTAAGTGGAACAAACCAGATTATCATGAAAGATTAAAACCTGTGTACTACAAAATGCGTGAGGTTTTTGGAAAGTAATATTAAACAAAGGATGATTATAGAGGGTAGGTAATTATTATGGGTGGAACTAGCTTTATTATAATATCTTTAGGTGTTTTTTCCTATGTTGTTATTTGCATAATGATATATGTAGGAATAGCTAGGATAAAGGAAAAGTTAGAAAATAAAAAGCTAAAGGAAATTGAAACGGGGTTTGGTAAGTTTGTATTAGAGCATTTAGAGAAGACTAGGAATGGGATAGAATTAAGTGATATAGAATTAAACTTAGTAAGTGATGCCTTAGATACTCCTATTTATTTTAAGGTTTTTAGTAAAAAGTATATGGAATATGCTAATAATGAAAATATATTATTTGCTAAGAAATATATATTAAACTTTCAAGACAAAATAGTAAGGATATTTTCAAAGGTAGATAGGAAGTCTATTATGAAATTTGCCTACTATATATACCTAATTGGTGAATTTAGAATTAATGATAAAATAATTAATAAAATTCTTTTAGAAAATCTAAATACAGAATCTATATATATTAGAGTAAATGCACTAAAGGCCCTATCAAAAATTGGAGACTTAAATGGGTTTGTTGATGCACTTAGGATAATATCTTTAAGAGGGCTATACTTTAATGAAAAAATAGTAATTGATTCTATAGATTCATTTGAAGGAGACATAGAGGAACTTAACCTAAGGTTAATGGAGGAGATGAAAAACTTTACTCCACAGATGATTAATATAGTTATTAGCCATTTTTCAAATACAGGCTATAGAAAGTGTAGCCCACTTTTAATAGAGAAACTAAAGGATAAAAATACACTTAAGGAAGTAATTATGAGAATAATTAAGTACTTTGAGGTTGTAAAGGATATAGACTCTGAGCCTTTAATTATATCCATGCTAGATAATCCAAATTGGGAAGTTAGAGTAGTGGCATCTAAGGCAATGCTTAAGTATGACGTAACTAAGGCTGAGGATAAGTTAAGAAGACTTGTATCTGATAATAACTACTATGTTAGATACAATACAGCTATGACATTAATATCAAAGGGAAGAGATTATAAATTAGTTCAGGATATTATATCTGGAGATGACAAGTTTGCTAAGGATATAATGTTTTATGCTATGTTTACTAAGAATTTCATTGACTATGATGAATATATAGCCTACAAGAGTCATGAAGAAAATATAAATTTACTCTCATATGAATCAATAATCATAGACGAGAGAGGGGAGGTAAAAGTATAATGGAGGATATTATATATTTATTAAATGTATTCTTTATGATTTATATGTTCCTATATGCTATTATATTTTTCTTCTCTATATTCTTCTCTATAGTAGATCTTGAAAAGTTCTTTAAGAGAAGAAAGTTTATGAATAACATGACATTATCAAATAAGCTTAACTATATGCCTATATCTATAATAGTTCCTGCTTATAATGAGGAAGTAACTATTATAGAAAGTATAGATTCACTTCTTCATCTAGATTATCCAGAGTATGAAATAGTAATTATTAATGATGGGTCAACTGATGGAACAAGTAGTAAGGTTATAGAGAAGTATGGTCTAAAAAGGGTATATAGGCCTATTAGAAAGCTTGTAAATTCAAAGGATTGTGAAGAGATATTTGAAAAAGCTATAGGACAAGTTACAATAACTCTAATAAATAAAGAAAATGGAGGGAAAGCTGACTCTCTTAATATGGGTATTAATGTTAGTAGATATCCTCTATTTCTATCACTTGATGCAGATTCTGTTCTACAGGAGGATACCCTTAGCAAAATGGTTGAACCTTTTATGGAGGATGATAAGACTGTAGCAGTTGGAGGTAATGTCAAGATATCCAACTCATATGTAATAGAAAATGGTAAAATAATAGGTAGGAAACCTAAGACAAAACTTATAGTATTATTTCAAATAGTAGAGTACTATAGATCGTTTTTATCTACTAGGGTTTCATTTAATAAGATGAATTCAAATCTTATAATATCAGGTGCCATAGGGCTTTTTAAGAAACAATCTGCTATAGGAGCTGGGGGATATGAATCGGATACAGTAGGGGAAGACATGGAAATGGTAATAAAACTTCATACCTATTGTATTAAGAATCGAATTGATTATAATATAGGATATGTACCTGATGCTGTTTGTTGGACTCAGGTTCCAGAGAAATTATCGGATTTAAAGAAGCAGCGTAGGCGTTGGCATATGGGACTTACTCAAAGTCTATGGGAGCATAAATATGTATTTATTAATCCAAGATACGGAGCAGTAGGACTTGTTGCATATATTTATTATGTGTTTTTCGAGCTTTTAGCTCCTATAATTGAACTTTTGGGGATAGTTATAATACCACTTTCATATTACATAGGGCTTTTAAACTTTGACTTTATGGTACTATATTTAGGGATATTTATTCTGTATAGTTTTATAGTTTCTGTAGCATCTATAACATTTGAAAGTTACTTATTTAGAAATACAATTTCATTGAAGATGGGACTAGTTCTTATAGGTATTAGTTTTTTAGAGTGTTTTGGATTTAGGCAACTTTGTTCATTATATAGGCTAAGTGCATTTATTGGATATAAAAAGAATAAGCTTAGTTGGGAGAAGATAACTAGGGTTCATCAGGGAAGATAGTAATATTTTTAGCCCTAATGTGAGTATATCGCATTAGGGAGTTTTTAATTTAATTATTTGTGGTAATATTTTCACATTATGTCGAATTATAAGCATATTTCTAGAAAAACATGTATAATACTGTATGTTATATGTAAAACCTATGTGATAATAAAAGTACAAAAGAAGGGGTAGGGTATTCATGAAAGGTTTTATTAGCCGGAGATTTATTTTAGTGATGGTAGTATTTTTAGGATTAAGCACTTTAATTTCTAATATAATTATGCCAGTACAAGCAAAGAAAAAGGAAAATAATAAACATAAAACAAAAGAAAGTTTTAATGGAAAAAATAAAATTGACGATAAAGAAAAAGGTTTTGAATTAAAGGAGAATAAACTATATTCATATAAAAGTGAAGAGATAGAAGGAAATGAAGAGTATAATAAGTTAAATCATAAAAAAGCTATTAAGGAAAAACAAATAAGACATAAAGAAAATAAGAAAAAACAAAAAAACAAAGATAAAGTAAATAAATTTAATTATAAAAATAAAGAGTTAGAAAGTAATAGAGAGCTTACTGTAACAAGTAGTAATAATAAAGGAACTAACATATCAGATGTAAATAAACCTTTAAAGAATACTACTTCAAGTACTACTTTAAGTGAAAATAAAGGCAGAGAATTAGAAGCAGTGGTTACTAAAGATAAAGGGACAAACACTACTAATAGATCTGTAAGTAAGTTAGAAGTAATTGACCCTTGGGTAGATGTTGCCCTAAGAGCAAGAAGGTCAACTCCAGGGGAGAGGATTTACTTTAACATGGGTAGTGAAAAAAGAATGCCAAGGTATGTATTGAATTCAATGTTTCAGGAAACTGCAAGTCTTGAATTTGATTATGGTTGGTATACATGGACTATTCATGGTGAAAATGTAGATAATATTATTAACACATCAGAAACAACGAATCTTGGAGCAAAAACATTTAATGAAGTTGGATTATCAAGTGCCGCAAATGGTCAGGATATAATGCAAATTAGATTTGATAATAAAGATAACTTCCCTGTTAAGATGGATTTTAATGTTAAGGTTGGAGAAGAATTTTCAGGGGAAACTGTATATATATATTATAGAAATGCTGGAACAGATATATTAGACTTTAAGGAAAGTGAAAAGGTAGATGAAGATGGATACACTAAGTTTAACATAAATAGAGGTGGAGACTACGTCGTAACCGATAAAAAACTAAAGCCAAATGAGGAAATACAAAAGAATAACAAAATAAGTAAAGATTCTTTAGATAAAGTCGCAGATAATAAAAGTAAGTTTAACGGTCTAGCTGGGGTAACATATATTGCTGCATTCACAGTAATTGGGTCTGCTGCAATATTAAAGAGAAAGAAAAAATAATTTATGGTATTATGCTATTGTGTATTACGAAATAGTATGATACTATAGATTTAAGGGTACTATGTACTGCGTAGTACCCTTAAACTTTACATGACTATAACGTAATACATAGTAGACTAGGAGTTTACTTTTTATTTTAATTACTATTTCGCTTTGCATAGTAGGCGAATATTATTTAACTTGAAATAACACGTAAAAAGTTATTTTCAGGATTTTTATTAAGTTGCTATATCGCAATACATACTAGTAGGGGAGGGGAGAAGTTATGAGTACACAGCTTAGAAAGGGAGTATTCGAAATTTGTGTTTTAACCCTTGTTAATGATAGGGATATGTATGGCTATGAAATAATGGAAACCATATCAAGAGTTATGATAGTTAAGGAAAGTACTATATATCCTGTTCTTAGAAGGCTTACAACAGAAGGGAACTTTGAAACATATATGGTGAAATCAGATGAGGGCCCAGATAGAAAATATTACAGGATAACAAATCAGGGAAAAGAGAAACTGAGGATAATGATAGAGGAATGGGATCAATTTGTACTTGACGTTAATTCTATCTTAAAAATGTATAGAAAGGGTGATAGTTAATGAATAAAAAAGATTTTCTAGAAATCCTGAAGGATTATCTTAAAGGGCATTTTACTGAATATGAGATAAATGACATACTAAGGGACTATGAAGAGTTTTTTCTAAATGGAAAGCTAGAGGGAAAAAGTGAAGAGGAGGTTATAACTTCTCTTGGTTCACCTAAGGCAATAGCTACGGAACTTATAATGGAGATAAAAGGTGAGAATAAAGGAGATAAGGAAAGTTTCTCATCTAAGACAGATTATAAATCAATGTATAGAAAAGCTAAGAATCTAGCATACGAAGGATTTGATAAGTGTAGGAACTTTCTTAATTCAAGTGACATAATAAACGGAAAATTCCCTACTTGGATAGTAATAGGGTTTATATTAGTTTTTACAGTTGCAATGCTTCCCTTTGCACTTAGTATACTAGGTAGTATGTTTACAGGATTTATAGGACTTATATTCTCCAGTGTAGGTTCTATATTTGGGCTTGTTTTCTCATTTACTATAATGCCTGCAGAAGGGACTATGGGTGCATTTGTGTTCTTTCTATCACTTATAGCAATTGGAGCATTGATTATTTGTTGGACAATATTCATTCATATCGCAAGATTCTTAAAGTATATAATCCTATCATATATTTCATGGGTTAAAACAAGATTCATGTATATAAGAGTTAAGAAGAAAAAGGATGAATCAGACAGTGAAGTAAATGAAGATATATTAGAAGGTAAGGAAAAGGAGGGGAATATTTATGAGTAAAACTAAAAAAGCGTTAATACTATCCGCTATATTAATAGTGATAGGAATTATAGGGGCTATCCCATCTGGATTCATAGGTATTCCAAAACTTATAAAGCAAGTAGAGTATAATATAGATAATATATCAGCTAAGGAAAAGGATGTTCAGACCTTTAGTGAGGATGTAGATAATTTAAAGTTAGATTTTGATTACTCATTTAACCATGGCTTTTTAGTTGAACTTAGGAGCAGTAAAGATAATCTAATACATGTAAAAACCTACGAAGGATTTACAAAAGATATTAAACTAAATCAGAATTATGATAAAGCAAATAAGACCCTTTCACTTAAGCCAAAACTTAAAAATAGATTTATGGATAGATTTAATATAAGTGAAGGAATTGCATCAATTGCTACAAATATATATACAATAGATAGAAAAATGAATAGTAAATTGATAATTGAACTACCTAAAGGGGTAAATATAGATGTTAATAGTCTGTCTAGTGATAGAGAGTCTGAGTTTATCGTAGTAGATAATAAGGTGTTAAAGGATTATGTCAATATTACTTCCCCAATTCTTAAAGTAAAGCTTCCATACTTTAATTCTCTTAAGAAGATAAACATTGATCAATGGAATGATATTAACTTAGATTTTAGAGAGTTTATAAATGCAAGTGATGTAAGTATAAAAGCTGGAGGTATTAAGATAAACTCTGGTGGAGAACTTTCAAACTATAATATAAGCAAACTACCAGAAAAGTTTAGTGTAGTTTCAACAGGAGATATAGAAGTTAACAGCTTTATACCATTAGGTAAAAATGTAAACATTGCAACAGGTGGATGGGCTAATATTCAAATGCCATTTGATAAATATAATTTATCAGGTAAAATTGAATGTAGCTATGCCTCTACAGCAACAAATAAGGAAGAATTCCTAAGCCTTAAAAATATGAAGTTAAACATGGATAAAGGATTATACCAAGGAAAATATTCATCAGCTGCTGGACCTGAATATAAGATGAATATTTCAACTGGTGGTGTGGATTTATCGAATGAAAGTGTTGAAGGCATAGAAAATTATATAAGAGTTAATTAATTGGAGAGTTTATGAATTACAAGGTTAATATAACATACAAGAAAGTAAAAAACTTAACACTTAGAGTAAAGCAAGATGGAACAGTGAATTTAACTGTTCCTTTTGGTTTGTCTGAAAGTGAGGCATTAAAGTTTGTTCAGAAAAAGGAAAAATGGATACAAAAGTCATTAGAAAAGGTGAGAAGGTCTAAAACTAGTGAAGAGAGCATAAATGGAATAAAGTTAGTTAGTGGAGACATTTTATACTATTTAGGAAAATCATATACTCTTAAAGTAGGGAAGTCTTCTGTGGAAAAGGTAGTATTATCTTCATCAAATATAGAAATTTATGTGGATAATGTGGATGATTTTTGTGAAAAAAGAGAAGTTTTAAACAATTGGTACTTAAGTGAAGCAAAAATAGTATTTAATGAATATATAGAAAAGTGGGAAAAGACCCTTAACTTAAGAGTATCCTCTATAACTATTCGTCCTATGAAAACTAGATGGGGAAGTTGCAATGTACGTCTTAGAAAGATTAATCTTAATCTAGAGCTAATAAGGCGAGATAGGGAATGCATTGATTATGTAGTTTTACATGAGATGGCTCATTTAGTTCATCCTAATCACAGTAAGAGTTTCTAGGATTACGTTGAAGTACATATGAAGGATTATAAGATTATTCGAAGTAAGCTAAAGAATAATATTTAAATTTTTAGCAAAATAATAAAATATAAGCATATTATATTTTTATAAAAAATTCAGTTTGAATTATTAAGTTATTATAGGGAGTTGTTATCTTGATAGAAATTAAGGGGAAGTATGCTAATGCTAGAGTGTACACTGATAATATAGATGAAAGTGCTAAGATCCAAATTAGAGAGCTTTGTGATGAAGTTTTCATGGAGGGACAAAGAGTAGCAGTTATGCCTGATGTTCACGCAGGAAAGGGATGCACTATAGGGACCACTATAACAATTAAGGATAAGATAGTGCCAAATCTTGTAGGTGTAGACATAGGATGTGGAGTTATAACAGCAAAGTTATCCTCAACTAATATAAGTCTCGATAAGCTTGATAACATTATAAAACGTAGCGTTCCAAGTGGTCATAATATTAGAAAGACCTCTCATAGTTATCTAAGTGATATAAATCTTAAGGCATTAAAGTGTAGAGGTATAGTGAATCTGAAAAGGGCAGAGCTAAGTCTTGGAACACTTGGTGGAGGAAACCACTTTATAGAACTAAATCGAGATGATAGTAATAATATATACCTGTGTATTCATTCAGGAAGTAGGCACCTAGGATGCGAAGTTGCACAGTATTATCAAAGAAAAGCAATAAAGACCCATGGAGGAGATGTTAACCTATCTTCACTTGCATATCTAGATGGAGAGGATTTTCATGATTATATTCACGATATGAAAATAGTTCAAGAATATGCGAATCTAAATAGACGTGCTATGGTGAATAGTATATTAAAAGGACTTAACCTAGAAGTGGTAGATGAATTTAACACTATTCATAATTATATAGATACAGAAAGTATGATACTAAGAAAAGGTGCAGTATCAGCAAGAAAAGGGGAGAGGTTACTTATTCCTATTAATATGAGGGATGGAAGTCTTATATGTAAGGGTCTTGGAAGTAGTGAGTGGAACTATTCCGCACCACATGGAGCAGGTAGGCTTATGAGTAGAACTGAAAGTCGTAAGAATATATCTATAGATGAATTCTTATATTCAATGAAGGGCATATATAGTAGTACAGTTAGTATAGCAACTATAGATGAGGCTCCTATGGCATATAAGTCTATGGAGGAGATAGTGAAAAATATTAAAGACACTGTAGAGATTATTAGTATAATAAAGCCTATATATAATTACAAAAGTTCCTAATATACAGTGAGATTATAATCTCTAAGATAAGGGTGATGTAAAATGATTAGTACAACTTTTAGAACTAAGACTCCTAAAGCAGAGATAATAATATCAGCTAAAGTAGCTACAATTGAGATAAATGAGTTATCTAAGTATGAGAAGAAGGATAAGTTTTCACAGCTTTGCATGGAAGGGTGCCCTAACTACGGGAGCAAATGGTCATGTCCTCCCTATAGCCCTTCTTTTATGTCATATTCTAAAAAGTTTAAATATGCTATGGTACTTTTGCTTTCCTGCAATTTAAGTCAATTTGATTACACTAAGCAAGAGTATATGAAGATAAAGGTATCTAACTCTATATTAAAATCAAGGACTAATAAAATTATGAGAGCACTAGAAGATCGCTGCAATGGAATAATGCTTGCAGGTGGAAGTTGTAGGCTTTGTAAGCCATGTGCCCTTAAGAGTAATCAAGGTTCATGTAAGAAACCTACACAAATGCGCTTTACCATGGAATCTCTAGGACTTGATGTTGAAAGCATATGCTTAGACTTTTTTAATTATAAATTATTATGGTATAAAGATAAGAAAGCACCTGAGTATGCTTCTGTAGTTTCGTGTCTTTTAAGTGAAAATCCCATCAATGAAGCAGAGATAATAAGTTTTATAGAGAATTTTAAGCTGTAAATGAAAGGCTTATGACAAGTGTAATTTCAATTGTCATAAGCCTTTTTAAGTTAAGCTTTGTAGGACTATTAATTCCTCACATCCTGCAGAACCATTATCTTAAATTAGAGCATCTAATTTTCCGAATAAAAATGATTCTATATTTAAATATATATTTTCAACTTTACCTTTTAAGAAACCTTTATATAAATAATTAACAACAAAAACCAAGATATATCCACCTATTACGTCAGATGGGAAATGATGTCCAACATAAACCCTTGAAAATCCGACTAAACAGGATATCGGGATTAATACTTCTCCAAATACTTCGTTTAACATATTTAGTCCTAAAGCAATACTCATTGTGCCTACTGCATGATCACTTGGGAATGATGCATCAATTACATGGGGCATTAATAAATTAACTTTTCCCCTAACAAATGGTCTTGGAATGTAGTAAATGAGACCAATGAAGAAGCTTATGATTAAATTTATCAGTGTAATCATAAATGTATGAACTGCAATATATCTTATAGTTTCATTTTTTTTATATACTCCATACATATAAACTAAAGCAAGTACAGCCATAAAAATAATTGGGACATACTTAGAGAAGAAAATCATTATTTCATCTAGAAACATAAATTTATGGTCTAGACCGTTTATAAGTGCGAATAATTCAGCATTTAAGTGCATATTGTAACCTCCTAGGAATTAATATTTTATTCTTTCCTATTGTTACACGCAAAAAAAGTAGTTAGGTTGTAAAACATCTAACTACTTTTGTACAATAATTGAAGTTAATTATTATACAAGTTTTATGCTTATTTTTAGGGAGCTATATTAACTGAATCATGAGCTATTGAACTACCCTTACCTAGTGATGATGAAACCCCTATAATAAATCCAAATTCATATGAAAGGCCATTGTTATTTGTTTCATATATACTTACATTAGGACTAAATACACTAACTATAAATGTAATTGGAGCTATCAATCCATGCCACAACCCAGCTAGGAAACCAGCAGGTTCTGCATCAGGTAATTTATATTTTGAATTTGGACCTGCGACTTAAAGTATATTTGGCATATAGGTTCCTCCTTAAATATAATCAATTTAGAATTGTACATGAGTACCTAGTCTTTTTATCGATGAAAGTAAAAATTTAATTAGTAGGCGAGATTCTAAGAAACAAAAAATACATCCTCCTTCATAATATCTTCATAGAAAATTATTATAATTTCAATATACATAATAACTAAGGGGGAATTTTATTATGGAAATGACACATTATATGTCTCTTTTGGCAGAGAATCAACCTTGGAATCTAATCATATTTATGGTTATTCCTGTTGTGATGGCTGAAACAATAACCATCACAGAATTTTTTATTATATTCAATAGAATAGAAAATGGGGGTATAAGGACATTAAACAAGATTTGCAGTATATTCGTTGGTCTTTATTTTACAGGTATTTTTATATATTTATTTAAGAACGCTGTAATCCCACTTACTTTAACTTCGGGATGGCATACTTGGGTAGATGTAGTTGCAGTAGGTTTTTATTTAAGTGGAGTTGTATTCCTATTGCCACTTGCATTACTAGAACTTGGTATAATATTTAAAAACAGAACTAGCAAAGAAAAAATGAAGATTCACTTTATTCTTGTAGGCGGATTTTTAGTTGTTGCACATATTGCAATGATCTTTGGTATGGTTAATCCTTCAATAATAAACAGCATGGAAAACATGAAGATGTAGATAAATTTTATCTCCTCTGGTAACAATACAGAGGAGATTTTTATATATTGAAATTTATTGTAGGTAATCTTTAAAGTAAAAAATCTTTTTATCAGGCTTTCGCCATATATTTTTCCACTTTACTTTATATTTCAAATCTCTAATAGCATTTAGTAATTCATTATCACCAATATCATTTAAATATATTTCAATGTTTTCACCGTATTCCTTACCATTACTGTGTTCGAAGGAACCACCGCTAAGTATTTGTATTTTAGAATTGTTTTTTAAGTGTGCCTCAAGTATATCTCTATCTATTTTTACATTGCTTATTAAGTTAAAAGGCGTTTTAACTTTTATTTCTACATTTATATGTTTAAATTGCTCAATTCTCTTATTAGGTGATTCTATCTGATTATTGTTGATTATTCTCTTATAATCCTCATTGCTAACTGTATTAACTTGAGTAGTAAAGGTAATGTTAGGCTGTATAAATATTGTAAGATAAATAATTAATGAGAAAAGAATAAAAATAACTACAGATAGTGTATAAATTAATTTTTTATTATTTATCATAAAATACTCCTTATTATTAAAAGCTAATGCCAAAATGAATTTTTGTCTTTAACCTTAATTAGTTTTCTTTTCATCAATTTTTTCATCTTCCATTGAATACCTCCAAATTATTTCTAAAAGATAAATATAGCAATATTATAACATATTTTACCAGAGTGGATATTATTCAAAGGCATCTTACTATAAGTAAAGTATCTAAGCAAAGTAACAAACAAAGCACCTATCAACTAAGGATAATCCTAGTCAACAGGTGATGATATTACTTACCTATAAATTTAAATTAGATCCTCTTTCAAGTTCTCTTCTAGCAACCTTCTTCATTGGATAGTAGTATATAACTGCTGGAACAACAAGTCCTAGTATCCAAGCAAGGTCTGCACCACCAAGGGCTTGTGCTGCTGGTCCTACATAGAAACTTAAGTTCATAAATGGTATTTGGAATAGTATAGCTGCAATATAAGCTAAAGCTGCACTCCAGTTAACCTTTCCGTATATACCATTAATATCGAAGAAGTCCTTTACTGAATATTTTCCATGTCTAACCATGTAGTAGTCTACTAGATTAATAGCAGTCCATGGAATTAGTAGGTAGCAGATAAATGAAATAAAGTTACCAAATAGTTCAAGGAATTGACCTTGTCCCCATATTTGAATTCCAGTTGCAATTGCCATTAGTACAAACATAAATCCACCACGTACTTTTGGGGTTACTTTCATTTTAGCAAATGGCTCTATTGTAGTAACTGTAGACATAAATGCTCCATATAGGTTGAATACATTAATAGAGAATTGACCAAAGATAATGCTAAATAGCATTATAATTGCAAATGGACCATATAGCTTTGCAAGGTTAGGTCCAGTATTATCTAGGAATCCAGGAATAGCTGTTGTTAGGAAAACACCTAGAAGCATCATCCATATACTAGCTAGTACAAGACCTATATAGCTGTACCAAAATGTTGCAGGAGCTGAAGTATCCTCAGGAAGATATCTAGAATAATCAGCAACATAAGGTGCGTATGAAATCTGCCATGTTGCAACAATAGCAACTCCTAATATAAAGTTAGCTAGATTGAAATTATTCGCGTTAAATGCACCTGCTGGAATATCAACTTGGAAAACAAGAAATGTGAGTATTATATATGTTGCAAGAAAGAAAATTGTGAAAAACTTTTGCATCTTGTGAATTAAGTCATGACCGAAAAGGGCAATGATAAATGTACATATACTCATGACTACTATTGCTGGAGTAAGATGAATATCAAAGGTAGCTACTATAGTTTGAGCACCAAGTAGTCCACTACTTGCCAAGAATCCTAAATACATAAAAACAACAACTGCTAAGGGAATTACTGCACCAATTACACCAAACTGTGCACGGCTTTGAATCATTTGTGGAACTCCAAGAGTAGGGCCTTGTGCGGAGTGGGATGCTGTAAAAATAGCACCTATTAAAGCACCTAGAATAACCGCTACAATAGACCAAAACAAGTTTAAACCAATGGTTACACATAGTGCACCTGAAACAAGTGTTGTTATGTGCATATTAGCTCCAAACCATACTGAGAAAAGACTTTTAGGATGACCATGTCTTTCATTATGAGGTACCCATTCGATACTTCGAGTTTCGATTTTCATATTAACACCTCCATTGTTATAAAGATTTATAAGGTACAAACCTTTATTGGGTAATGGTTATATTAATTTATATTTTAGCTTTCTAGGTATTTATGTATATAATGATAAAAGTTAATACTGGATTAATAGATAGTTAATTGTTAATTCACAAATACAGTAGTATAAGTTGTATTATGTAAATAGTTTGATAAACTTAATAATACCTAATTGTAAGTATATTGAATATGTGTATTATTATGTTAAAGGGTGGTTTTAATTTATACAAATAGAAAATCTATAATAAGTTATGAAATTGTAGTAAAATATTCCTTTAGGAGGGTATGAATATGAAAGAGTTAGAAATGAATTTAAAGCGTGCAGATGATAATTTAGTAGCTGCAATTAAAAATAGAGTGAATCACATTGAGGAAGGAATCCTATACGAGGGGGATGGATATTTAATACATACAATTGGGATAGATTGTTTAGATGGACATCTTAATGGTGGTATATGTCTAGAGGATTCTAAATCAGAAGAGTTTTTAGATAAGGTAGATAAGTTCTTTAAAAATCTTAATAGAAGTTATGCAGTATGGGTTAGAACCCATGACAATGAAAGATTAGAGGATCTTCTAAAGGCAAAGGGTTTAAAGCCTGCTAGAGTTCCAGGGTCTACTTGTATGATATGTAATGAAAGAATAGTTGGAGTAGATAATCCTAAGGGATTTACTATGAAGATTGTTGAAAGAGAAAAGGAAATAGCAGATATGGCTAAGGTTGTTGAGAATGCTTTTGGGAAGACAGAGGAAGCTTCTAAGGCTATTTTCAATCTTCCAATGGTTTCAAATGATAATGCTAAAGCATTAATAGTTTATGAAGATGCTACGAATAAACCTGTAGGAATAGCAACTACCATTCTTTCAGGGGATACAGCAGGAATATATTATGTTGGAGTTGTAGATGGGTATAGAGGCCACGGTCTTGGAAGCTTTATAGCTCAGGAATCTACTAATATAGGATTTGACCTTGGTGCTAAAAGGGTAATTCTTCAAGCATCTGAAGCTGGAGAGAGGGTATATAAGAAACTTTCATATGAAACTATAAGCTATTATAGAAGTTATAGGGTTGAGTTATAAGAAGATTGAAAGCAATATAAGGGGGTTTTATATATTAAATCAACTTCGATAAAACAATTTATAAGGTTTGTTATAGTTGGAGGGGGAGCCACTTTAATCCACTATGGAATATACCTTGTTTTAGGATTATACATAGGAAATAATATAGCATATACGATAGGCTATGGAATTAGCTTTGTGTTTAACTTTATAGTATCAAATTACTTTACATTTAACACAACGCCTACGAAGTCTGGAGGTTTTAAGTTTTTGTGTGCCCATGGATTTAATTATCTACTTCAAATTGGGCTTCTCAACATATATATTTCCATGGGAATAGGACGTGAGATAGCGCCATTTTTCGTTTATGCTATTTGTGTTCCTGTTAATTTTATTTTAGTAAAGAAGGCTTTGAAAAGGACTTAGATTAATATAGATTGGGGAATGGGAAATGAAAACTATAAGTATAGTAGTTCCTTGCTATAATGAAGAGAAGGTAATTGATACTTTTTATGCTAAGTGCAGTGAAATAACTAGTTCTATAAATAATTATGTATTTGAGTATATATTTGTTAATGATGGTAGTAGTGATGCTACCTTAAACTTATTAAAGCATCTTTCACTTATGGATAAAAGTGTAAGGTATATATCATTTTCTAGAAATTTTGGCAAAGAAGCAGCAATGCTTGCAGGTTTAACCTCTTCTAAAGGTGATTATGTAGTAGTTATGGATGTGGATCTTCAGCACCCACCAAAACTTCTTACCACCATGATAAAACATATTGAAGATGGCTATGATTCCGTAGCTGCTAAGAGAGTTAAAAGAAATGGAGAATCAAAGTTTAGAGGGTATTTTTCGAAGAAGTTCTATAGGATAATTAATAAAATATCAGATGTTAACATCGAGGTTGGAGCAACTGATTATAGAATGATGACTAGGCAAATGGTTGATTCTGTGCTTTCACTTAAAGAGTATCATAGGTTTACAAAGGGGATATTTGAGTGGGTAGGCTACGATACTAAGTGGATAGAGTATGAAAGCTTTGATAGGGAAGTAGGAGATAGTAAATGGTCCTTTTGGAGTTTGTTTAAGTATGCTATTGAAGGAGTAGTATCATTTTCAACAACTCCACTTAAGGTATCCTCATTTATAGGAATTATGTTTGCAGTGTTAAGTTTTATATACTTTGCATTTACATTTTGTAAGACTTTAATAACCGGTATAGATATGCCAGGCTATGCTTCAACAATATGTATAGTTACATTTCTAGGTGGAGTTCAGCTAATAGCACTTGGGATAATTGGAGAGTATTTGTCTAGGGTATACATGGAAAGTAAGAAAAGACCTCTTTACTTTATTAAAGAAAGTAATTTAGAGTCAGAAAAGGAAGAGTAGAGGATGAAGAAGTTTTTAAGGGATATAGTTATAAGCTTTACTATAGCATGTCTTAGTTTCTATGTTATTTATCTTATAAATGGACAGGTGCTATATAATGACCTTTATGCTCAAGGGCTTCCCTTTCTTGAGTACTTTAAGAATCAGTTTAATATAGGAGATCTTATATATAATTGGAATATGGGGCTTGGTGACTCATCATATGCATTTATAATATACTATCTGCTTAGTCCATTTAACCTATTACTTTTGTTATTTAGGAAGACAGATATGGTTGACCTACTCCCTATTTTTATGACTATAAAAATTACCTTTATAGTATATTTTGCATCTCTTTATTTCAAAAAAGTTTGCACAGAAAAATATAAATGGATAGGTGCTATTATATATCTTTCAAGCTATAACATAATCATGTATGGCTCTATTCATGTAATGTGGTTAGATACATTTGCTTTTCTTCCACTTGTTCTTCTAGGGATAGAGAAGGTTCTAAGGGGAAAAGGAAAAAAGCTATATATTATATCATTGTTTTTCTTAATAATAACTAACTATTATTTAGCAGCTTTGTTAGTGATTCATATTGCTCTGTATGGGATTATAAGATACATGGTGCTAGAGGGAAAAAGAGGGCTAGTAAAGTTTGTTAGTAGTATGATAGGCTATTCTACTGTCTCAGGATTACTTGCTGGGTTTGTGCTTATTCCAGCTATAGGATATATGTTAACCTCATCTAAGGATGTAAGTGCTCATCAAGACTTTACTAATAGTATTTCTAGACTTTTAGAAGTTTTTCTAGGTAACCACATAGGGGCTGAATACTCTTTAAGTAGTACCTATATAACACTTATTGGAATGCTATGTGTACCGGTATTTATCATATTCAATAAGGTGAAAAGAGAGTGCTTATATCTTATACCGATAGGACTATTACTACTTGCTGTGTTTAGTGATAGTGTTAATTATATATTTAATCTAGGCTATGAAGCATGTGGTGGTAATTATAGGTATAATATTCTACTTAACATATATATAGGGATTATTATTTGTAATGGACTTAAGTCATTAGTAAGGGGAAGTGTAAAGTTAATAATCAGCATATCTATACTTTCTATATCATACATAGTGATGCTACTAGTAAGACCTGAGTTTTTATCTATGAGCAGGGAAGTAGCTATTATAAATATTGGTTTTATTTTAGTATACTTAAGTCTTATTGTTATATTTAGTCTATCAGATAGAAGCTTTAAAATACTTAAGAAAGTAAATTTAGAAAACATAGTATTATCACTGCTAGCTATATTAATGGCATTTGAAGTGTTTTCCTATGGGTTTTATATAAATCAAAATAGAGACTTCAAATCAAATGATTATGCTAAGGATATAAAATCAATAGTTAAATATGCCGGTGAGAAATATGGGAAAAAAGGCAGAATTGAAATAAATGATAGTGGTGGAGTATATAACACATATTTATCTCAAGGTGTAGAGGGTGTAGAAGGATTTCACTCTCTTATGAAGTGGGGATATAGAGAAGCAGGAGAGGTATTTACTGATACTGCTTATATGAAGGTTATAAATAGATTAGGTGGACGGAACATCATAACTAGGTTTACAGGGGAGAAGTACTTTATATCACCATATAATTATTGTCCATATATAGGAAGTAAACTTGTAGAAAAGTATAAGAACTATTATATATTCTCAGTACCAAATCAAGAGATAAAATTCTTTGATAAAGTAGGAAGTACCTTACCAGCATCTATGATAGAAAAGGATGCGGTACTATATAATAGTGCGAGTATAGAGTATTCACCTCAGAATATGAAAGTATTTAATGAAGAGGATTTAATTATGGATGTTAGTAATACTTTAAAGGTTCTTAAAAACCTACATAGTTATCCACTTAATAACAAAGAGATAGAGATTAAGGATGATGGAGAATATTACTTGAAGCTAAATACATCACCACCTAATGAGTACACACCATTTAATATTTCTATGACTATAAATGATGTTAAGCTAGGAGATAGGTCCCATTTCTCAAAGTATATAGATTATAGCAAAAGGAAAAGTGAAATCTATATAGGGTATCTTAAATCGGGTGATAAATTAAAGTTAGATTTTAACCTAGGTAACAATCCTAAACTAGTTAAAATAGATAAGAATTATATTGAATCATCTACTAAAAATATGAATTCAATAAAGAAGCAAAGTTTGCAAAGAGGAAAAAATAGTCTTAAGGCAAGTTTTGAATTAAGCCAAAGGGGAATTGTAGTTTTTCCTGTTATATATGATTCATCATGGAAGATAAAGAGTAATGGCAAGGCTATAAAGCCAATTGTTGTAAATGAAGGATTCGTAGCATTTAACCTAGATAAAGGTAGCTATAACATTGAGATGAGATATATACCATATAGTATATATCTTGGATTCACTCTTTCTGTTATCACTCTTCTATGTATAATTATTAGTAAACATATAAGGAAGTAAACTATTATAATAACCAATTTAATTATTATATTTTATTGAATTAATGTTATCGTATTTATGAATCTTGGATATTAGTCATTGTATATGTATTAATACTCAGTTATAATTTTAATTAAATTTACTTATGCAAAACTAAAAGAGGGAGAGCAATTTAGAACGAGATTGCTCTACCCTTTTTTAAGTAAGGTATATGGGAGGTATTAACATGCATGGGATAACAGGGGTTATACTACAAATAGGAATTATCCTAGTTGTTGGTGAAATTCTAGGTGTAATAAGTCAAAAGCTTAAAATGCCTAAGGTACTTGGTTTTCTACTTTCAGGTATAGTTGTTGGACCAACACTATTTAATGTAGTTGAAGCAAGTGAGCCAATCAAAGTTATGGCTCAAGTAGGGGTAATATTTTTAATGTTTATGGCAGGTCTTGAAACTGATATTGAGAAGTTTAAAACCGCAGGACTTTCTTCGTTTATTATTGCTGTAGGTGGTATTATAGTTCCATTAGTTTTAGGTGCTGGGGTAACCTATATGTTTACTGGAAATATGACAGAAAGTATATTTGTTGGTGTTATACTAACTGCAACAAGCGTTGCAATATCAGTCCAAACCCTTAATGAGCTTGGGAAGCTTAATACAAGGGCAGGTATTAATATTATAGGGGCCGCAATCATAGATGATATTCTTGGAATTATTATTCTTTCAGTAGCTATTATGATAATTGCACCTGGTACAGGAGATGTATCTGGAGTTGTTGGTGTTTTAACTATAGTAGGTAAAATACTTGCATTTGTAATTATTTCAGCACTAGCACTTAAGTTCTTACCTAAAGTTATAGAAAAGCTTATGGAAAAGGGAGACAAGGATAAGAAAACAGAGACACTTATACTTGTAGTAGCAGGGATTACTATATTATTTTCAATATTTGTTGAACATTATCTTGGAATCGCAGCGATTACAGGAGCTTATGTTGCAGGACTTGTAATTGCACTAACTAAGTACAATCACAGATTTGAAGAGAAGTTCTCAAATGTTTCTATTTACTTAATGTCACCTATTTTCTTTAGTAGTATTGGACTTGCAATCGATCGTAAAATGCTTGGTGTAGATGTAATTATGCCAATCATTGCAATATCAATTGTTGCTATTTTAGGTAAAGTTATAGGATGTGGTCTATCAGCTAGAATGTATGGACTTGAAAGGGATGAATCCCTACAAATAGGAGTAGGTATGATATCACGTGGTGAAGTTGCAATAATAACTGCTACTATAGGGATTAGTAAAGGAATAATAACTCCTGAAATGTATCCAACTCTTTTAGTTGTTGTTATAGTAACTACAATAGTGACTCCACTACTTCTAAAAGTAGTATTTACTAAAAAGTAGAAAACAGTTTAAATAAGATTAAACTTGTTTTGATTTATATATTCAGTAGGAGGCTATCCGTTATGGTATTTGATATAATACTTTTAGGACAGCCTCCTTTGTTAAGTAATTTTACAAGTATAAATATATATTTACCTATATTTTACTACCATATTTTACTCTATAGTCATAGGATATATTATTAAGATTAAAATATCATAGAAGTTAAATTAGATATGATTCAAGGTTTAAATAAACTTAAAGGAGTAGGTGAGCAATATGCTTAAGCCAAAGGATGAAAATCTAAGGATTGATTATAAAAGGTTTAGTTTAAAGGATATTATTGAAGAAGTTGTTGAAGAATTTGGTAAGAAGATAAAAAGTAATAATATAGATTTAAAAATGGAGCTTGATGAGGAGTATACCCTAGGAATAAAAAGTGAAATAAGGGCAATAGTTGTTCATCTTGTAGATAATGCAGTTAGATATTCTAGGGATAAAAGAGTTTACCTAAAGCTATATGAAGAGGAAGATAGGGTAAAGTTTGAGATATTTAATAAGTGTAGACAAATACCTAAAAGCATTAGGGACAGGCTATTTGAACCATTCATAAAATACAATGATAAAAGTGAAGGGGTAGGGAGACTAGGTCTTGGACTTTTTGTTTGTAGGCAACTAGCAGAACTTAATAAAGCTATAATAAGCTTTGAGTATGGTAAAGATAGTATAAGATTTATATTATCCTTAGTTAAGGCATAATTAATGATAATTTTAAGGCATAATTCTATAGGCTTTGAAATTTTTATAATTAATATATAAACATCAATATATATACTTGCAAAATAAAATTGAATGTGTTATTATGATACAAGAATGAAAATAAAGATTTACTTTGGATCGGGAATTTCTCCATTTTAGAGAATTTTTAGTCAAGTTGAATCTTTTGAAATGGAGGAATATATAATGGCAGATAAGACACTAGTATGCAGAGATTGTGGTAATGATTTCGTATTCACTGAAGGTGAACAAGAATTCTACAGAGAAAAAGGATTCGATAACGAACCGACAAGATGTATCGATTGCAGAAGAGCTAAGAAGGCTCAACAAAACAGAAGATAATTAATTTTGTATATAAAAAGCTATAGGTTTTCCTATAGCTTTTTTTATTTATGCTTTACTTTAATGTAGAAAACATTGAAGCTTAGTATAATGTAATTTAAAATAAATATATATAACTATAATATAAATACAGACTAGGAGGACTTATTATGAACAGTTATAACACAAAAGGAGTATGCTCATCAAAAATTAACTTTGATGTAAAGGATGGAATTATAGAAAAGGTAGAATTTGAAAGAGGATGCAGTGGAAACCTACAGGGTATATCATCTCTTATTAGAGGAATGAAGGTAGAAGATGCAATATCAAGACTTAAGGGAATTGATTGCGGAGGAAGAGGAACATCTTGTCCAGATCAATTATCTAAGGCACTAGAAGAATATTTATCAAAATAATATAAACCTTAATATTGATTATTGTAGCTGTTGACGGAGGAGATTTGTCAGCAGCTATTTTTATGGATAAGCGCTGATGGGGAGTAGTGTGGTGCAATATGTGTTGTCCTTGGCTAAAACGACGAGAGCACTACTTACAGCACACATACATCAAACAACACGATACTTATGATATAATAGTTAAATAAAATTTAAACATTTAGGGTGATTATATGAACAAATTAATACTTGCAGAGAAACCCTCTGTAGCACGTAATATTGTAGAGGCACTAGGATGCAAGGGTAAGAAGGATGGATATTATGAAGGTAATGGCTATATCGTCACATGGGCATTTGGTCACCTTCTAACTCTTTGTGATTGTAAAGATTATAATGAAGAGCTTGCTAGATGGGATTTTAATAACTTTCCATATATACCAGATGAGTTTAAGTATAAGGTGAAGCCTAGCTCTAAAAATAGAAATATAGAGGATAGTGGGGCAAAAAAACAGCTTAATATTATAAAGTCATTAGTTAATAGAGAAGATGTTGTAGAGATTATAACCGCAACTGACTATGACAGAGAAGGAGAGCTTATAGCTTACCTTATTTTCACGTATCTTAAGATAAAAAAGCCTATTAAGAGAATACTAATAAATGAGTGGACTCCAAAGGAGATAATGAAGGGTCTTGAGAATCTTAAGACAAATGAAGAAATGAAACCTCTTCAAGATGCAGGAATAAGCCGTCAGTTAGCTGATTGGGTTATAGGTATTAACTTCACCTCCGTTGCAACTATGAAATATGCAAGAGGTAAGGGGAATCTTCTTAATATAGGAAGAGTTATTATGCCGACTCTTAAGATGATATATGATAGAGAAATGCAAATTAAAAACTTTAAGGTAGAGGAATACTATGCTTTAATAGGAACCTTTGTAGGAGAAGATGGAGAGTATACGGGAAGGTTCTTCCATGGAGATAAGGATAAGTTTAAAAGTAAGGAAAGTGTGGAGAAGCTAAAAAACGAAATTAAAGGAAAAGAAGCTATAGTTAAAGAAAAAACTATTGAAAATAAAAAAGAATTTCCTCCAAGTCTTTTTAATCTAAGTAACCTTCAAGGGTATGTAACAAGTAAAGCTAAGGGATTTACTGCTGATAAGGTTCTAAAGACTGCCCAAAGTCTATATGAGAAAAAGTATATAACATATCCTAGAACTGAAAGTACTGCTCTTGAGGAGAGTTTAAAGGATAAGGCAAGTAAGGTTCTAGATACTTTAAAGGCATCATTTGAATTTAAAGATGAAATAGTTTTCCAGGATACTAAGAAGGTTTTTAATAATGCTAAGGTTGAAAGTCACAGTGCAATCATTCCTACATATATAATTCCAAAGTCCTTAAGTGAAGATGAGAAAATAGTATATGAAGCTATTAAAAATAGATTTATATCTCAATTTATGCCTCCAGCAGAATTTGAAATTGCAGAGGTTATAACCTCAATTCAAGGGGATAACTATGAGAGATTATTTAGGTCAAAGGGAAAGATTCTTAAGGTAAAGGGTTGGCTTAAGTTATATAAAGAGGACAAGAAGGATGAATTGCTGCCTGACCTTAAGCTTAATGAGGTAGTTGAGGTAAAGTCCTTAAAGGTTGAATGTAAGAAGACAAAACCACCAGCGCATCATACGGAAAAAACCCTTCTTAAAGCTATGGAGACCTGTGGTAAGTCTACATCCACAAGTGACGAAGAGGAAAGAGATGAGAATATATTATATGGATATTCTATAGGTACAGCTGCAACAAGAGCAGAAACTATTAATAAGCTTAAAACAGCAAACTATATAACACAAAAGGGTAAGTCTCTTCTAATAACTGAAAAAGGTCAAAGGTTAATTGAAATATTCCCTATAAAAGCTTTAATGGATACTGATTATACAGGAAGGCTTGAGAAAAAACTTTATGATATGGAAAAGGGAAGTTTTAATAGGACTGAGTTTTTAGAGGAAATATATAAATTTACAAGAAGTAGTGTTCAAATGATGAAATCACATAGGGCAGACATTGTTTGGGATACTAGAAAGTAAAGCTTTGATTAACGGTGCTTTTATGGTTAAGTTACCTGTGATGTAAGTATTGTGTTTATAAGATAGTAGTGCCTTCATCTAAAGATACGAGAAGTTCAAGAAGAGGTTCTTATGGTTTTAGATGAAGACGCCACTACTTGTAATGAGGATTAATAATTATTCTCTATTTATTTGTATCTATCATAGCAAACAATTTCTTCTAACATCTTTCTCGGCCTTGTATTTGGCTTTTCAGCTGGATAACCAAGAGGTGTCATTGCTACTACTCTGACATTTTCGGGTATTCCAAGAATATCTTTAATCTGATCCTCGTAAAAACCCCCAATCCAGCAAGTACCAAGTCCAAGTTCTGAGGCCTCTAAAATCATATATGACATAGCAATAGATAAGTCAGTAGTATATGCAGGTTGGCCACAGGGCATTATAAATGATGATTCCGTAGCACATGCAACTATTATTACAGGTGCATCTACAACAAATTTACGCTCTCTAACCACAGGTAAAAGTCTTTGTCTTGTTTTTTCATCCTTAACAACAACAAACTTCCATTCCTGTCTATTCTTTGCACTTGGCGAAATCCTAGCTGCTTCTAGCACCCTTCTTAGTTTATCATCCTCTATAGGTGTGTTTAGATATAATCTAATACTTCTTCTTTCTCTTAAAGCTTTTAACACTTCCATTTTTCACTCCATAAACTTACTAAAATTCATCTATATTTAAATTATATTTTAAAAGAAGTTAATAAGTTACAAAAGGTTGATTTACGAAGAAGAAGTCATTGAAAAACATTATAATTAGTGTTTCTTTATCTTTTCCTTATCCCATATAAAAAGCTGATCTGAGTTTGTTAGTGAGCCAAATAGATTCTTTTTAATTGATGGAATGTCTTTTCCAAGCATCTTTATAGTATTTTTTATATCTTCTCTTTTAGTATGTCCATTAGCAGGGCATGGATTTTCAATTATAGGTAGGGAGTTATCTCTACAGAACTTTCTTGTTTGATATTCCTCAAGATAGATCATAGGGCGAATAAGGGTGATATCTGCCTTTTCTAGCCTTGTTTTCGGTGAAAAACAGCTAACTCTACCTTCATAAAACATAGAAAGTAGAAGTGTCTCTATGGCATCATCCTTATGGTGACCAAGTGCAATTTTATTACAGTTAAATTTTTTAGCATAATCATTTAATGCTCCACGTCTAAGT
The DNA here is from genome assembly GCF_001047375.1 of Clostridium cylindrosporum DSM 605. NCBI lineage: Bacteria > Bacillati > Bacillota > Clostridia > Eubacteriales > Clostridiaceae > Clostridium > Clostridium cylindrosporum. The sequence continues at coordinate 185,870 of NZ_LFVU01000024.1, read as the reverse complement.
TTTGCACATAGTGAACATGGATTTTTTTCTTTTCTAATATCAAAAACTATCTCCTTTATATCTGTAGGTATTTCATGGAACTCTACATCAATACTTTTACAAAAATCATGTAAAGGGGAAAAATCTGCCCCTGAGCCAGGATTTAATGTTATAGCTATTAAATCAAATTTTTCAGGTGAAAAGTTTTTATATTCTCTCAAAAGTCTAAGAAGAGTTAGACTATCTTTTCCACCTGACAGTCCAACTGCAATTTTATCTCCTGACTGTATAAGTGCATAATCATTTATAGCTTGCCTAAGCTTACTTAAAAGTTTTTGCATTTGATGTCTCCTTTTCTTTTATAATGTTATGTTTTGTTTATTAATATAATAGCATTAACTATTGATAAAACAAGATTTAAATATAAGGGATAAGATTCTAAAAAATGTGCTAAATTCAAGGGATTAATTAATGTATATATAGATAAATTGTGAGTAGAGGGGAATAATAATATTGTCTTAAATGAGAAATTAATTAATTTATATCAAAATAAGATTTAAATCATGATTATAGCTCAAGATATAACAGAAAGGACTGGTAGATTTTATGTCAAATAACAGAGTGAAATTTTATGAAGAACTTGCTAAGAGAGGAAAAGGAGAAATATTTGTAGTATCTGAATTAAAGGTATTATCAAATAATAAACCTGAAGTAGTAGAAGAATTTATAGGCGCTAGTTATGATAAAAGTATTGCAGCAAACATTTTAAGTGATGCTACTAAATATGCAACTGAGAATTATAAACCTGTTGATGTTAAAAAGGAAGGAAGTAAAACTACTTTTGTTCTTGATGGAGAACATTATGACAGAATAGAATATTCAATTCATAATGTAGAAGTACACTAATTGAATTTATGCATTTAAATATTACTACAGTGGTGCAGATAGCTACACTACTGTAGTTTCTTTAAGTTTAACTAAAAATCTTACTATAAATAAGAATAGAGTGTATAGGTATTGGCTATAATCACATTTAAAGAGGTGATAAATATGAGAATACCTTCACATATAGGGATCATTCCAGATGGCAATAGACGATGGGCTACTAATCAAGGATATACAAAGGATAAAGGATATGAACATGGATTAGACCCAGGAATAAGAGCATATAGGAGCTGTAGAGATGCAGGTGTTAAAGAGGTTACCTTTTATGGCTTTACAACGGATAATACAAGAAGACCTGCTTCCCAGAAAGAGGCTTTTATTAAGGCATGTGTTGAGGCTACACGTATGCTTGTAGAAGAAGGTGCACATGTTTTAGTAGTTGGCAATACATCTACTCCTTTATTTCCTAAGGAGCTTATGGATTACACTAAAAGACATAAGGGGAAAGAGGGAGAGATAAGAGCTAATATACTCGTTAATTATGGTTGGTACTGGGACTTAACTAATATTGCGGGAAAAGAAGCAGTTAATAAGAATAACATTCATGGTGCTATTCAATCTAGTGATGTATCGAGACTTGACCTTATTATTAGGTGGGGTGGAAGGAGAAGGCTAAGTGGATTTTTACCTGTTCAATCTATTTACGCTGACTTTTTTGTTTTAGATGAATATTGGCCTGACTTTACTGAGGAACATGTAAGGAGGGCTATTGAATGGTACAATACTCAGGATATAACCCTAGGAGGCTAACTTTTAGGGTTATATATGATTCTACAAAAACCATAACTATATAGCTAGTAATAAAGAATTAATCACTTTAACTTATCATATAAATTATTATATAAAAATGTTAAGGTGATAAAATGAAAGTTAACCTAGTTCTTGAAGGCGGAGGAGTTCTAGGAGTTACTTATATAGGAGCTTATAAGGCATTGTTAGAAGAAGATATTAAAGTTAAAAGATGTGCAGGCACATCTATAGGATCTCTCATGGCCTCTCTTATTATAGCTGGGTATACTCCAAGTGAAATGGAAAATATATTTTTTGGAGAAGAATTTAATAGATTTTTAAAGTCCACTGGACTCGGGAATAAGATACCACCATATAGGGCACTTAATATATTCCTACAAAAAGGTGTATTTAATAATATAATTATAGAAAAATTTGTAGAGGAACTTTTAAAGAGAAAGGGTATAAGTACATTTAAGGATGTAGAGAGTAAAGGAAAAAAGAGTCTTATAGTTATAGCTGCTGATGTTACAAATAGAAGGCTTGTTATTATGCCAGATGATCTTCCACGCTATGGAATCAATCCAGATAACTTTAAGATAGCCAAGGCTGTTAGTATGAGTTGTGCAATTCCCCTGTTTTTTACACCTACTATTTTAGGTGATGGGGATAGTTTAAGCTTTATAGTAGATGGAGGACTTTTGAGCAATTTTCCTATTTGGGTATTTGATGTAGAAAATGAAGAAAGAAATTTAACATATGCTATTAAAATAGATGAAAAGCCAAGTTATACATCACAGGGTAGGCATGATATATTTTCTTATGCTATAGATGTTTTGAATACACCACTTAACGATAATAGAATTGTTTATGTTCGAGACAAGGACAAGCTTAAGATTATATCCATTGAAAATGATCAATTAATAAAATCCACAGAGTTTTATAAGTTGAATGAGTTTAAAGACCATTTATACTCTTTAGGATATAACTCTGTTAAGGAATATTTTAATCTTAATAGATTAAATGATTTTTAAAAGAGAGGTTAGTATAGTGTAATTTATACTAACCTCTCTTTTATGCATATCTAACTTGCATTTAAAAGTATGTTTCATTCAGGTATTCTGTTTATAATTAAATAAAAAGTCCACATATATAAACAAAGACAACTGTAAATATTGAGGTTTTTAGTAGTCCTTGATTTAAGAATGCTAGTACTAATGCAGCAAATGTTCCGATGACTGCGATTGTCACATTACCAGTTGAATATATTATGGAAGGAAAGCACATTGCTCCTAGTACAGCATATGGCATATAAAATAAAAAGGATTGAAGAAATTTTGATTCAATATCTTTTTTCATGAAAAGTAGCGGAATAACTCTAGGCAAGTATGATACAAATGCCATAATTAATACTGAAATAATAATTCTATCCATTTATGTATTCCTCCATTGGTAAGAATTTTGCTCCTATAGCACATGATATTACCGTAGCAATAATAATAACAAATCCAGTGGAAACCTTATTTAAAATAGGTAGGTAAAAAAATAAGCAGCTAATAGTAGCGGCAATTAATATAATTACAAGTATGGCTCTGAATTTTCTTGCTGGAGGTATAATTATTGCAAGGAACATAGCATATAAAGCTATTCCCATAGCATCTTGCATACTACTTGATAAGAAGCTAGATGAGATAGCTCCACATAGTGTTCCTATGAACCAAGCTATAAAGGGACCTATCATTATACCCATAGCATGATTAAATGAGACCTTTTTATCCTCTAATGCCATTAGGGCATATGTTTCATCTGTAATAGTAAATGCCATAGTAAGTTTCTTTACTATAGGCACTTTTACAATCTTTTGTGAAAGTGAGAAACTCATTAGCATATACCTAAGATTAATTAAAAAAACAGTTACTCCTATTTCTATAAAAGATGCTCCTGTAACTATAAGATTAGTACCTGCAAATTGTCCAGCTGAAGTATAGTTTGTTAATGATATAAATGTTGCAATTAAAGGACTAAGACCAAGGTTACTTGCCATAACTCCAAAGGTGAAACTAACGGGAAAGTATCCAAGGGAAATTGGAAGTGATTTTTTTAATCCATTTATAAAATCATTTTTTTTAATGTTAAATGAAAAACTTTTCATTGAGACCTCCTTAAACTGTAATTTTATATAAACAGACATCTTAAAGCATAGGGAATTTAGGTCCACTAATAATTATACAACTTTTAAATTGTTTATCAAATTTCTAAAGAACCTATTCTCATAGTATTGGTAAGAGTTAAAGGCTAAATGTAAAATAACTTTATAAATGAAATATATTTTTGCAATGTTGCATATATATTTTTGTAGTTAGTATTTTAAAGGAGAAAAGATGGAAAACCAACTAGAGATAATTGATAACCTACAAAAGATACTTCCTAGTGGAGCTAAAATTTTAAAAATTGAAGATTATTATAGTACACCAGCAATTATTGTAGCGGATTTAGATAAAGACGGGGTTGTAGAAATATGTGTAGGATATAAACTAGGTAATAATATATATGTGGCTATTTTAAAATATACAAGTAAAGGGTGGACAATAGTTGATACAATTAAAGGAGAGGGGATAGGACTAAGTGATATGCTTGCAGTTGCAGCTGAAACTCCTTCAGTGAATAATTTAGTGATAGGATGGAAGCTTACTAAGGACAGGTCAAAACTTTCAATATATAAGTTTTTACAGAACAAAGTTGTAAACATATTAAATCAAGACGTTTATTATAATAAACTTGAAGTAGAGGATATGGAAGTTAAGGGTGTTCGAGATGGAATATATGAATTTGCATTATGGAATCATGATAAGCTAGATGCATATAATATAAATGTTTATAGGCTTAAAAACGGCAAACTTGAAATATACAAAGATGCATATAGGGGATACTTTAAAGGAATAGTAAATTATTATCTAGATCTAATAGATAATCAAGGGGCAAATCCTATTTACCTTTATCATTTAGCAAATGCAGAGGCGAATTCAGGAAGATATAATGATGCTGTTAATACACTTAATGCACTGCTTGACAGTGGAAATCCATATCCTTCTAGAGAAGAAGTATTAAAGCTTAAGAGTAACTATGAAAAATATAAAAGTGCTTAAAAAGCCAAGGTCAGAATTTATGACCTTGGCTTTTGTTATAAGTAAATTGAAAATATATTATTCATACTTTATATTGGATATTATATTTGGAACATCTCTCATCATTTTATCAAATTCATTTTTAATTTCGCTGGTAAGTTCAACCTCAGATGAAAGGTTTTTAGCTAAAGAATATACAAGAGTATGTCCATTATACTCCCCGATATATACATAGTTTCGGTTCTTATCTACATAATTCTTATCATACCCTTTTTTCAGCATGTGAATAGAAAAAATCCTTTGATAGGATTTATTCCCTGCCTTTAGGTTGAAAGTAACAGAATCCTTAATATTATCAGACCAAGTTGCACTATCAATGCCACATTTACCTACCCAATGTTCAGGAAGTGATAATGTAATTCCCATAATCTCATTGTGATATGTAGGTGATTCAATAGCTTCTTGAGGGTATTTTAAAACTTTACTTGTAAAGTTTTCAAGTTCTGCTTTAGAACTAAGTCTTTTAGCAGGTATGTTATATTTATATAATTCATATACCTTTTTTTGTTTTTTTAATGTAGGGCCAGAGGTTTTCATAATAAATCCAATCCCTTTAGCAGAATATATTGTCTCATATAGCTTAGAGGAATTATCAAGCTCAGTTTCAACTGTTATTTCAATACAATCATTAAACTTGCCTGCAGGAGTGCTAATAGTAAGATTTACACCTGTTAAATATGCAGTTGAGTGTTTAGATATTTTCCATTTAGGAAGGTTGTATATATATCTAAGGTCAGATGAAAGATCTACATCTCCTCCTGTTTTGGTTATATTTTCTGTTAAGTTTTTTGAAATTTTAACGGATTTATAGGATTCTAAAGAGCCCTCTTTTCTTCCTTCATAGTTATAAACATATACCATATTCTTTGTTTTTGAATCTTTTTCTTCAGACCCTGGAAATGGTTTTACTAGTTGTTTAGTAAAATAAGATACACCATATTTGTCAGGGGCAAGAATGTATGTTAGTACACTTCCAGGTCTGCCAAGAAAGTGTTCTCCTATTTTTAACTTTGAAGCTTCATCTTTACTAACTGGATTCGGTACATAGTTACTTCTGTAGCAGTAAGTGAAAAGTGTAACTAATATAAGTAGTACAAGTGCGATAACAGCCATTAATTTATGTTTTGATTTAAAGACCTTTACCATAACTTAATCTCCTAAAGTAAATATTTTAATTATTCATAAACTTATATTATAATACAAGCTTATGAATAATTGTAGATAAACTAGTCATATTTTATGTCTTTTATAATGTTTGGAACATCACTTAACATTTTATCAACTTGCTCTTTAAACTTAGTAGTAAATGCAGTTTCAGATGATAAGCTTTTAGCTAAAGAGTATACAAGGGTATGTCCATTATGTTCCCCTATATATACGTATTTTGGGTTTTTATCTACGTAACTTTTTCCATAACCCTTTTTAAGCATATGAATAGAAAAAATCCTTTGATGAGATTTATTTCCCATATTAAGATGGAAGTTAATAGTTTCCTCTATATTATCTGCCCATACTGTACGATTGGTAGCATATTTGCCATTCCAATGTTCTGGTATTCTTAATGTAATTCCCATTATATTATTATGGTACGTACTTGAATCCTTAGGTAGGGCCAAGGCCTTAAAAGCCTTATTTAAGAAAGGGCCTAATTCCTGTGGAGATATTAGCGATTTATCCGGAATATTATAACTATAAAGTTCAAACACCTTTTTTTGTTTCTTTAAATTAGGACCTGACTTTTTCATAATGAATCCAATATTAGGTGCTGAGTATATAGTTGTGTATACTTTAGAGCCATTATCTAAGGTTTCTACACTAGTAATCTCTATACAATTTTCGAAATTACCCCCAATAGTATTAACTGTAAGGTTTATGCCTGTTAAATAAGTAGTAGTATTTTTACTTTTTTTCCACTTTGGAGTGTTATGTATAAATTTTTCAGTAGAACCAAAGTCGTCCCTATCGTCGCTTGTAGTAACATTCTCTATAGAGTTGTTTTGAAATTTAAATGTTTTATATGATGTAATAGCACCTTCTTTTTTTCCTTCATAGTTATAAAGTGCTAACATATCAACTGGGTTAGAGTTTTTTTCACTTGAACTAGGAAAGGACTTTATTAACTGTTTAGTAAAATGTGATACACCAAAGGAATCCTTTGCAGTAATATATGTTAATAGTGTTCCAGGTCTACGTGGAAAGTGATCAATAACTTTATATTTTAATGCCTCTTCTTTACTAACGGGAATAGGCAGATAATGACTTATATAATAATATATAAAAACTGAAGTTATTAGTAATAATATAAGTGTAATAGTAGCTATGAGTTTATACTTGGATTTAAAGCCTTTGAGCATGATTTAATCTCCTAAAGTAAATGTTTTAATTCTACATAATATTTTATATTATAATATAAAATAGCAGTCAGTAAAATATAAAAATAGGTAATATTTTGAAAAGTAATTATAAAAATCTCTATAATTAGCGAAATATAGCGATATGAATTTTATATATATTTCGATATTTATAGAGATTTTTATACTTTGCTATAAGAAGATACTTTTATAGGGTAGATTATCTCCTATATAAGAATCTCTAAGAATTAAAACTACACATGATTCAAGAATTCTGTTTATACTGGTGATAAAATAATATATACTAAGTATTGAAAGTAATAACTTAGATAAGTAGGAAGGTGAAAAGATGGGAAGAAAAAATGCAAGAAATAGTGAGGTTCTCAAAGCTTCAAAGGATAGAACATCACCTAAGATATATGATTTATTACTTAAGCTTGTTAATTCAGAAAGGGAAGACCTTGCAGAAATAGTATTAAAAATAGACTATTTATTTGAATATGCATCAATATGTGTAAAGCAAAGAGATTATAGAGAAGCTAAAAATACACTTAATAAAGCCAAGGAAAGAATGGATAAAATAAAGTCAGAGGAAAGTAGTATTGATATTAGCTGTTTAGAGTATCTTTATGAAGGGATAATAAAGAAAGTAAAATAAGAGAGGCGAGGAAATAAAAAATTGAATTTCCTCGCTTTTATTATTGCGTTTAATTTAATTTGCTAGCGATAATAGCTTTGACTTTATCAGGAAGCATATCCTCTTCTTCCTTAGTTAAGCCCTTTGTTTCAATAGGTGTATGTATGTACATTTCAACCTCGGAAGGCTTTATTTTATTACCATTAGCCTCCATTAATTTGTATGAGCCATTAATAGTAATAGGAACAATTTTCACCTTAGACTTTGTAGCTAGCTTAAAGCTCCCGGCTTTAAATTCCCCCATAGTATTACAGCAGCTTCTAGTTCCTTCAGGGAATATTACCATTGATCGTCCCCTTTTAAGAAGTTTAGTAGTTTCAGCTATAGCCTCAGCTGATTTTCTAATACTACTTCTATCCATAAATACACAGTCGATATTCTCCATCCACTTATTTAAAATCGGAATTTGTCCAAGTTCTAGCTTGGCAACAAATCCTTTATGTGTATTTATAAATCCTAGAAGTAATGGAATATCAAAGTTACTTTGATGATTGCTCATAAATAGAACAGATTCACCTTCAGGAATATTGTCCTCACCATATACTTTAATAGTTGCTCCAGCGGATTTAAGCCTATTTTTAGCCCAGTTAGTAACAAAATCATAAACAAAATCTTCTCTTTTTTTCTTATCATCTTCAGTTTTATTATTTTTATCGTATTTTTTTACCTTTAGCATAGATGGAATAGTACCTACTAAACTTAATGCAAAATTAGAATACCAAAGAATAGATCTAAACATTTTATACCCTCCATAACGTAAAATACTATCATTATTCATTATATTACAAAGATAGAGTTACTAAAAGTGGCTTATGGTATAATATATTGATTAAACATGAATTAAGTATACAAAGAGTGTATATCTAAATATTAGAAAATTTAAAGAAAGGTAGATTAAATTATGTATAAAATAAGTTTTAAATATGATTTAAGTAAAGTTGATGAAGGAATAGAAAAGTTAAATATTGAAGAAATTTATAATGTGTTTTATACTCCACCCTTTGAGGTTATTACTACAGATTATGGGTATGAATATGAAGAAATTAGTAATAACGAAAAAATAGATGTTAATGTTGTTATTGAAGAAGATGATGATGATGAGCTATTAAGAGTAACTGAAATCATAAAAAGAGTTTTAGGCTTTACTGATGATGAACTAAATGTAGAGAGAATAGAGAATAACTTCGAATATAACTTTGAAGGGATAGATTTAGGTAATGGCTGGATTCTATGTGATCCATCATATGAAACAGATCTTAGAAGGATAAATTTTGTTCCTCAAGGGGCATTTGGGACAGGTGAACATGAAACAACACAGGTTTGTTTAAGATGGATATTAGATAAGAATCTTAATGGTAAAAAGGTAATAGATATAGGAACAGGTTCAGGTGTACTTTCAATTGCAGCAGGAATTAAAGGAGCAGAAAGTATTACAGCTCTTGATATTAGAGATATTAAAGAGGAAGTGGATTTTAATGCCTCACTTAACGGAGTTAGTAATATAAATGTTATTGTAGGAAATGTTTTAGAGGATAATACACTTATAGATGATACCTTTGACTTAACAATCATAAATATAGGTGGAGAAGAAACTGAAATGTTTATGGAGTTTATAGATAAGGTTACTAATAAGGATGGAGAGTTGATTGTATCAGGACTTTTTATAAGAAGTTTTGAAAAGGTTATAGAAATAGTAGAGAAGTTCGGATTTATATTAACCAAAGGTATAAAGGGAGAAGAGTGGTGTACTGCAGTTTTTAAAAGGTAATATAGAATATATTTTAAAATGAAATTTATAAATGCACATAACTAGAGATAATCTAATTATGTGCATTATTTTATTATCCTATGGAATTACCATTACAGGTATATCTGCTTTTTTAACTATCTTAGAAGTAACAGAACCAAGAATATACTTATCAACTAGTCCTGAACCTGTTTTTGTCATTATAATAAGGTCTATATTCTTCTCGCTTGAGGTATTAAAGATTTCCTTAGAAGCTGATCCAAGGATAGAAATCTTTTCAACAGTATAGCCTGGAAGTAGACCTTCAGCTCTATCAAGTAATGAATTACTTAAAGTTGTTACTGCATCCATAAACTCTGCACTTACATAGTCTACAGCTGCTACGTTAAAGTCATCAATTACATGTAATAAAACAACTTGAACCTCTTCCTTTCTGAAAAGAAGTTTTAACTGCTCAATTGATTTAAGTGTTTTTTCAGATTTGTCTATTGGAACAAGAACTCTTTTAACTGTCATATGAATTCCCCCTTAAGTATATAAGATTTAGTTCTAATATTTCATTTTGTAGAACTGATAATGATTGTATTATAACATGGGGTGACAAAGATTAACAAGATATTTGTTAGAAAACTCTGAAAATAAAAATAATACTTAAAATAAATAAAGCCCTAAAGAAGTAAATCTTCTTTAGGGCAATAATTGACTTATTATTAAGCACTTATATTCTTTGATTCATCTTGGTTAAGTGTACTATGTTTACGTGAGTAAGCGAAGTAAATTATTAGTCCAAGAGCAATCCATATTCCGAAGTATAACCAAGTTTCCTTTGATAGGTTAAACATTAGGAATAAACAGAAACAAGCTGTTAGTATTGGAAGAGCTGGCACGAAAGGTGCTCTGAATCCTCTTTCAACTTCTGGATGAGTTCTTCTGAATATTATTACTGAAATAGCTACAAGTAAGAATGCTGCTATAAGAGTAATATTAGCAAGGTCTGCTAGTTGCTTAAGGTCTACCACACCAGCCATAAGAGCAGCAGCAAGTCCGATAACTACTGTTGCAGCAGAAGGTGCATGACTCTTTTCACCTAGTACTGAGAACTTCTTAGGAAGTAGTCCATCACGGCTCATTGAATAAAGTATTCTTGAACCACCGAAGCTATATGCAAGCATAACAGCTGTAATTCCGATAACAGCACCAACTGATAGAAGTGAAGCAGCCCATCCTTGTCCTACGCTTTGTAGAGCAAAGGCCATAGCATCAGCAACATTTAGTTGAGTGTAGTTAGCTACAGAAGTTAATACTAGACAAACAACAACGTATATAGCTGTACAAACTAAAAGTGAAGTAATTATACCAATTGGTAGGTTCTTTTGTGGGTTCTTAACTTCTTCAGCTGATGTTGAAACAGCGTCAAATCCTGTAAATGCAAAGAATACAGAAGCTGCACCTGCAAATACACCACTCCAACCATATGGCATGAAAGGTGTAAGGTTAGTAGTATCCATGTGGAATGCTCCAACCCCTACGAATAATATAATAACTGCAAGTTTAACTATAACCATGAAGTTATTAACTTTCTTGCTTTCCTTAGTTCCTCTATATAATAGGAAAGTTACAAATAGTACTATAATTATAGCTGGAAGATTTACAATTCCACCTTGACTAGGTATTGTAATCAAACTCTTTGGAAGTATAATACCAAATTCATGTAATAAAGTATTAAAATATGATGACCATCCACCTGCAACAGTTGCAGTACTTACTGTATAAGCAATGATTAGTGACCATCCAACTAAATGAGCAACAAGTTCCCCCATGGAAACATAAATATAAGAGTATGCACTACCTGATGTTGGTACTGATGATGCAAACTCTGCATAACAAAGTGCAACCATTATACAAACAATAGCAGAAGCTATAAATGATAAAACAACAGCAGGTCCTGCATCTCTCGCAGCAACAAGTCCTGTAAGAACCATAACACCAGTACCGATAACAGCACCGATACTCATTAGGGTAACATCAAAAGCACCTAGTGTTCTATTTAATGATGCTTTTTTGTTATTCTCAAGAATTGACGCTACGTCTTTTTTTCTGAATAACGACTTCATAATTAAAAATTTCCCCTTTCCTATCTCCTGACATACATTTTTTAAGTTAGTTAAAATGTTCGTTATTTAAAATACACTCCATAATATTATTACTGTGTCTAAATTACGTCAAACATAGGTTAATTCCTAAAAAGCTATAAAAGGTCAAATTGCGCTATAAATCTAGCATTTTCTTAATAAATCGCATATATTTGAATATATTTTTTGATGCGAAAAGGTTTGCTATTTAAAATATTAATTATAAGGTTATTAAATATAGAAAAAACATATGGTTAGAAATGAGGAAAGTTAGTTATATCAATGGATTAGGTAATTAACAGGTTATTTCAAAAATTGAAAAAACTCATACTTATATTGGAATTTTAAATAGTGCAATTCGGAAATATAAATAACATCAATTGTATGAATAAACAAAATTGTCAAGAAAATATTGATTTATTTACAAAATGTTCTTAAATAGCTCCTAAGAATGATAAAAAATTTACAAAACTGTGTTACAATAGTTATGAATTTCTATGCTTATTTTATTTATAAAGAATTATTAACAAATATTTGGTAGAATGTTAATTAAGTTTACATATAGGAGGGAAGAGGTATGAAGGGTAAAAGAAAAGGATTAATATTTTCTTTACTTATATTATTGATATGTATTGTTATCGGTGGTGGGTACTGGTATCTAGAATCAGGAAACATTAGTAGTATCAAGAAATCTTTAAGTAAAGAAAATGAAATATATGAAGGTAACACGAAAAAAAGACCTTTAAATACAGGTGTATTTATTCTGACTAAAAACTTGAAGTCCTATAAGGGTACATACTCTGCATTTACAAGTGTAGGATATGATGTGTTAAGTGGGGACTTTAGTAAATACGAAAGTAATCTAGACTATAAAGGTACATTTATTTTCCCACAGGATGAAGTAAATTCTTTATCTTATGCTGAAATAGATAAAATAAAAATGAATATAGAAAAGGGCCAAAATGCTATTATTACAGGTAAGTCTAAGCTTAGTGAGGCTCTTGGAATTGATATAAAGTACGATAAAAAAGTTAGCAAATATACAATGAAGGGTCATGAGAAGCAGAAAATAGAAGTTAAGGATGGAATGGCTTCATATCAATTTAAGGCACCATCTGGATTTGAAAAGCTTGCTATTAATTCAATTGACGGTACAGATTTAATGGTAGTAGGAAATATGGGTAAAGGTAGAGTCATTTACTCTGGAAGTGAACTAGCCCCAAGTGAAGGGTCAGGATATGAGTACTATCCATTTTTACTTGATGTATTTAGTAAGGAATTCAAATTAGCACCAGTATATTCAAGAAATAATGGAGCTATTTATATAGATATTGGATATCATTTAGGAGTTGAAACTCCAGCACAGGTTGCTAATAAGGCTAAAGAATGGGGATATGATCAGATAAATGTAGGGGTATGGGCCTCTATGACAGATGATAATATTGCCTATTATAAGGGATTAATAGAGGAATCACACAAAAGGGGAATAAAGGTTTTTGCTTGGTTTGAACTTCCTATGGTAAGTGTTGATTTCTGGAATGCACACCCTGAGTGGAGACAAAAAACCGCAGATGGTAAGGATGCGCATCTAGACTGGAGATATCTTATGGCCTTAGAAAATAGAGATTGCTTTAATGCAGTTAAGGAGTATGTTAAGGGTATAATGAATAGATTTGACTTTGATGGTATAGATATAGCTGAAATATACTATGAGTCTCCAGGTAAGGGGTTTATGGATTCAAGTTTATTTACCCCTATGAACGATGCATTTAGAAATGACTTTAAGAAAAAATATGGATATGACCCTAAGGAATCATTTAAGGTAACCTCAAAGAATTATTGGATGAGTAACAAAAAGGCCAAGGAAAATCTTATAAAGGAAAGAATTAGCTTAATAACTAATCAACATAGGGAGATGTTAGAGCTATCTGAGGAAATGAAAAAAGATAGGCCATACCTTGAAACAAATGTTACTATGATTGACAGTATTGCTGATAACAGAATGAGGGAGAATATTGGACTTGATGCAAAGGAAATAGTAAACCTTCAAAAGAAATATAAATTTATACTGGAGATTGAAGATCCATTTACACTTTGGAGTCTTGGACCTGAAAGATACAGTGTTATAGGAGAAAACTATAGAAAGCTTATGAACAAAGGGGATAAGCTATTTATTGATATTAATATAATAGATAGATACGGACAAAACTATCCAACTAAGAAACAAAGAGGTACAGAGGTTTATTCATTGATTCATAATGCAAGTAAGTACACAGATAAGGTTATAATGTATGCACTTGCAACACTTGAAGAAGAGGATATGACACTTGCACCATATGCATATGCATATGATGTTGTAGGAAAAGAAACTGCACTAAACACATATGAGTTTGATGCAAAACAAAACTTTATCTGGCATGTAGATATGAAGAATAAGGAAGTTTATATGGATGGTAAGAAATATCCTGTATATACTGACAATACAGTAATAGTTCCATATGGAAAGCATAAGGTAGAAATCAAAGATGCAAGCTATAAGGGGATTCGTATAACAGACATTAATTCAGACATAAAGTATGCTACAGTTGAATTAAATGGAATTAAGATAGACTATAATGCAGCTGGAAGATGTTTTATAAATGTAGATAAAAAGCCTACATCAATAGAAGTTAATAGAAAGATAATAACGCCTAATATAAAGGAAATCAATGGAACATATACTATAATGCTTCCTAAGGGAGAAAATACAGTTATAATTAAATAACAAGAAAGGCTACTTAGGTGGCCTTTTTTATTTTGTGATGAGATCAATTTAAAAAACTGAAGGTATAAAATAATAATATTTGACCAAAATAATATTTGAACAGATAAATCCGGAGGTGTTATATTATGCAAATTAATTTATCACAAAAAGAAAGAATGTTACTAGAAGACCAAAAGAGTCATGAAGAACTTTGTATAGAAAAGTATACAAAGTATGCAAATCAAACACAATGTAGCCAATTAAAGCAAATATTTACGTCAAATGCACAATCAGAAAGAACACATCTTGATAGCATTAATCAATTACTAAATGGAACAGTTCCTCAAATGAACCAACAACAAAGCCAACAAGGCTCAAGCCAATCAATGGGAAGTCAAAGCTCACAAAGTTCAAGCCAAAGTATGGGAAGCCAAGCTTCAAGTAGTATGAGTAGTTCACAATCAGGTGGAGTTAATTTATCTGATAAAGATATGTGTACAGATTTACTAATGACTGAAAAGTATGTTTCAGGAACTTACAATACTTCAATTTTTGAATTTAGAGATACTAGCGTTCGTGACGTATTAAATCATATTCAAAAGGAAGAACAAAAGCACGGAGAAGCTATATTTCAGTATATGGAAAGCAAAGGAATGTATAACGTTCAATAATTTTCATTGCTATACATATTAGTTTTTAGAATAAAGTAACTCAAATATGATTATTATACTAAAGTAAAAACGACGTATCATTTTGGTGATACGTCGTTTAATTTTCTATGTAACTTAAGCCTTTTTAATTCCTTCAACAAGCTCGTCCATAAGCTCTTTAACAGAAACTATTTTATCTATTTTATATGCGTTAGAACCACAGAATACAAGAGCATCCTTAGTTTCTCCTCTTACTGAGGATAATAGTGAACCTGAAATACAATAAGGAATTTCAGCAGGGTTGCACATCTGTAGACACTTGTAACATTTCTTTACAGGTTTTCTTTCAGTTTCTATTTCTACTGCAAATCTATTTCTTATTCCACGGCCAGGAAGTCCAACTGGGCTCTTTACAAGACCAACATCTTCCTTTGTAGCATTTACATATGCCATTTTAAAGTTTTCGTGGGCGTCACATTCATGAGTTGCAACAAATCTTGTACCCATTTGAACACCACTTGCACCAAGTTTCATAACCTTTGCAATGTCTTCACCTGTAAATATTCCACCTGCTACTATAAGTGGAATGCTTTTCTCATACTTTTCCTCATAAGGTTTTATAGTTTCTAATATTTTAACTATTTCATCATAGAAATTTTCTCTAGCAGAATCTATTTGATCAAGCTTGAATCCAAGATGACCACCAGCATCTGGACCTTCGAATACAACTGCATCTGCTGTAGTACCATGTCTTTTGTCCCACATCTTAAGAATAAGAGAACTTACCTTTGATGATGATACAATAGGTGCTATTTTAGTAGCAGTTCCTTTACATAGGGCAGGAAGGGACATAGGAAGTCCTGCACCAGATATAATAAGATTAGCTCCAGCGTCAGTTGAGGCCTTTACTAGCTCATCGTAATCGTTACCAGCAGCCATAATATTAACAGCGACTAAACCATTCTTAGCCTTCTTAAGAGCTTCTTTAACGTGTCTCTTAAGGGCTCTTAGATTAGCCTCTAATGGATTTTGTTCAAAGTCAGGTTCATCATACCCCGGGTGGGCAGCGGAAATAGTTCCTATGCCTCCACAGGCAGCAACAGCACCTGCTAATTTAGATAAAGATACTCCTACACCCATTCCCCCTTGAATTATAGGAATAGAAGCCTCTAGGTTTCCAATTTTTAATGGTTTAAATTCCATAAAATTACCTCACTTTAATACTTTGATAATCAAAATAAAGATGTATATCAGTTCTTAATGATAATATTTTATAATGAATATGTCAATAATTTTTATGTATAATTTTGAAAAATTACACAATAAATATATAATGATATATTTTATCCGACTTATCCCTATTTCTCATAGACCCTAAAAGAATAATATAAATTAAATTTCCTATATAATTAAGAAATTTAATTTATAAAAAAATAATCCAAGGGGGGCCTTGGATTATTCAATCAGTTTGGGATTGATTCTTAGTATTAATTTTTAGTATGTCTATAGTAGTTAGGGATTATATTAACATTATAACCTAATTGATAATAATTTTCAATAGTTATAAATAAAAACTTCCTGGAATATTTAGGTTACTTACCCTTTACTATATTTTTATAATCAAAGTTTATTTTAATAAAGTATCCACCATATATTGCATATATATTAAGTAAAGTTATAAGTGATGGTATAATTAATTTTATATAATAAGGTAAAGGGGATGGGTGATTAAATGACAGATAGAAATAAGGGGATATTAGCAATAATAATATCAGCGTTAGGTTTTGCTATAATGTCCGCCTTCGTTAAGTTGTCTGGAGATATTCCGACAATGCAAAAGGCTCTTTTTAGAAATGCAGTGTCAGTAATTATAGCATTTGGACTTGTAAAATATTATGGTTCAAGTCTCTTTGGTAAAAGGGAGAGTCAGAAGTACCTTATATTAAGGTCTACACTTGGGCTTTTAGGAGTAATATTATACTTCTATGCTATAGATGGCTTGGTTTTATCAGATGCAGAAATGCTAAATAAATTAAGTCCATTTTTTGTTATAGTTTTTTGTGCAATTTTTCTAAGGGAAAAAATAAAGCCTATGCAAGGTATAGCACTGGCAATAGCATTTATAGGATGTTTATTCATAATCAAGCCTCAGCTTTCACTAAGTATTATTCCTTATATGATAGGATTTTTGTCGTCAATTTTTGCTGCTGGTGCATATACTGTAGTTAGAGTTTTGAAGGACAAGGAGGAATATTATACTGTTGTATTTTACTTTTCTTTCTTCTCTACAGTGGCACTGCTTCCATTTGTAGTGTTTAATTATAGTCCAATGTCTACTACTCAGATAATATACTTAACACTTGCTGGCGTGTTTGCATGTATTGGTCAGTTTGGAATTACACTTGCATATAAGTTTGCCCCTGCTAAGGAGATATCTATATTTAATTATTTCACTGTAGTTTTCTCAGGTATATTTAGTGTAATTTTATTTGATCAAATTCCAGACTATTTGAGTATTATAGGATATATAATTATTTTTGCTTCATCCTTATATATGTACATTTATAATAATAAATATGAGGTAAGTTAAAAAAGAGGCCCTATCTCTCACACAGGGCCTTAAAAATTAGTAATATATATATAAAATTCTTTAAAGGGCAAAATCATAATTTGTAACAAGTGTTACATTAAGAGCGGATAACACATCATTTATCCTGTTATACAAAGTAACGTTTTTAGAACCTGAAAACAATAGGCCTATAGCCATTCCATATCTATCGAGAAGAAGACTTCCTGAGTCTCCTTTTAAACTCATCTGGGTTGTTATAATTTGATTTTTAAAAAGTGCCTTTTTTTTAGTATAGGGATAATTAACCTTTATGGTAGCACCAATTGACATAACCATACCATGGGTTAATCCTGTGCTTCTTCCAGATTTCCTTACAAGTTGGCCTATAAATGGATGTCTTATTCCACGGGGCAAACCTATACCAGATATATATGGAGAAGCAAGAGAAATATTATTTATTTCTGCAATGGCACAATCAACAGTGTTTGTAGGAGTATAATTATTATTTATAAATTCTATAGGAATAAACCTACTTAAATTAGCAATTATATCCTCAGGATACAAACCACCGTCTGATTGTGAAGGCTGAAGTATAGATGAACCAATAGGAGCAGTATTTTCTCGAGCAAGTACATGATTATTACTTAAAACATAATAGTTATCATCTTTATCTAATTTAGATTTAACTATAGCACCTGCTGTTCCTGTATTTCCTATATGGGATAGACCTACACTATATCCACAATTAAAGGGTCTCATATAACTACTATTTAAATATGATTCAATTATACCTGTTTCGAAAACATCAGTTATAAATCCCTTGTAAGTTTTAGGAATCATATGATGGATACTTAGCTTATTTAAAGGCAGTTTTTTTTCAATTAAAACTTGAATACACTGCATATCAGTAGTCTGATTATCTATCACTTTATAACTAAGAGCAATTCCTACAACCCCAGGTAGAGAAAGAAGCTCAGTATATTGACTATTACAAATGTTAACCATATCTTGACTTAAGTCAATACTACTTATCATCTAGGTTACCTCCTTTTGTTGATATATTATATTAATAAACTTAGATATTCGTAACCTAGGTTTTAATGATAAAAGCACAAATTTAGGTGATATTTTACATAAAGTTAACATAAAAAGTGTAACATTTTAAACAAAGGTTAAGGAAAAGAGGAGATTTCATGGCTAAAATACAAAAAACAAATGCAATGAGGATATTAGATAAGGAAAAAATAGAGTATATTACAAAGGTTTATGATACAAGCGATGGGAAAATAGACGGTGTATCAGTAGCTAAGAAGGTTGGACGAGCTGAAAATGAAATATTTAAAACCATAGTTACAATAGGTGCTACTAAAGAATTATATGTATTTATAATTCCAGTAGATAAGGAAATAGATCTTAAAAAGGCAGCTAAAGTAGCCGGGGAAAAGAAAATAGACATGTTACCACTAAATGACCTTCTAAAATATACAGGATATATTAGAGGAGGGTGCTCACCAATTGGAATGAAAAAACTATATAAAACGTTTATTCAAGAGAATGCAATGAATCTTGAAACTATGGTTTTTAGTGGTGGAAAAGTAGGTCTGCAAATAGAATTAAAACCAGATGACTTAAAGAAAGCAATTAGTGCAGAGTTTGCATGTGTTATAAAGGAATAATAATTTGTGGATAATGTGGAAAACTTCTTCTAAATATTTTTATTCCTACAGTAACTAAAATTGGAAAATGTTAAAATAGATTATATCTATATAAATGTCCTTCTTAATATATAATTTATATTGTATAATATTTACAAGTAGATACTACAAAAAAGGGAGATGATTATATGCTTCAAGGATTAAAATTAAATCTTGAGGAATTAGAATCAATGTTATATTTTTGGCAAGCTACAAGTGAGAAGGAAAAGGTTTCAGAGGTTTATTTAACTGAAATATCAAACATGGAAGGACTTAAACTAAGTTATAAAATAGATAGTGATCTTACAAGTGAGGGAGTTAGGAAAGTACTTAGCTCTATAACAAATAGAGAAATTCTTTCACAAAAAACGAAAAGTGAAGCTAGACTTTGGAATTTTAATATGTGGATGCTTGAGGATTTAGAGTATACAAACATGATGATTGCACCTTTAAAGCAGCTTAATATTGATGATGTTCTAGAAATGATTGGTGATGAAGCTAAAAAGTCTAAGTATGAAGACATAGAAGTTAGATTTTCACCTCTTTCAATGCAGGATTACATAATTTCAGGTAATAAATTAGTCATAAACTTTTTTAAGGTGAGACCATCACTTGATGGAAGTGAAGAGTTAACTATAGATAATATAGAAATTAAAGAATACATAAAATCAAAGACAATAGAATTAATGAACCAGTAAACAATTCCTCAAATATGGAAGTGAAAAAAACTTTATTTCGATGTATAATACTTTAAGAGGTGATTATATGTCAGGTATAGCAGGAGAAGGATGCGAGGTTCTAATTCCTTTTAATGAGAGAAGACCACTTGAGGAAATTGAAAGAAGTATAATAAAGAAATATAGAAAAAATATCTGGTCAAAGTTTATTAAGGCCATTAATGATTATAAGCTTGTAGAAGAAGGAGATAAAATAGCAGTTGCTATCTCTGGAGGAAAGGATAGTATGCTAATGGCAAAGCTATTCCAAGAACTTCAAAGACATGGTAAGTTTAAGTTTGAACTTGAATATATAGTAATGGACCCAGGATATCATCCAGATGTAAAAAAGCTTATGGAGGATAACTGTAGTTACTTAAATATTCCTATAAAGATTTATGATTCGGGAATCTTTGAGGTTATAGATAAAATAGCTAAGGACTATCCATGCTACATGTGTGCAAGAATGAGAAGAGGAGCACTTTATAGTAGGGCCAAAGAACTTGGGTGTAACAAACTTGCACTAGGGCATCACTTTAATGATGTTATAGAAACAACAATGCTAAATGTTTTATATACAGGAAACTTCAAAACAATGATGCCAAAGCTTCATGCAAATAACTTTGAAGGAATACAGCTTATAAGACCTATGTATTATATTGAGGAAACTCATATACAAAGATTTACCCAAAGTAGTGGTATATTCCCTCTTAACTGCGCTTGTATGGTAGCAGCTAAGAAGATCGGAAATAAGAGATATGAGATAAAGGATATGATAGCAAAGCTTAAAGAAAACTTTAAGGATGTTGATAAATCAATATTTAAAGCAGCAGAAAATGTAAATATGAATTCAATTCTAGGTTGGGAAAAAGACGGAGAAAAGTACTCATTCCTAGATGTTTATGAGGACTAGAAATTATTCATAAAACACCTCTTTTTAGTACATACTAGTTTTACTTGTACTAAAAGAGGTGTTTTTATATGAAGAAATTTGGACTATTACCTAGAATTATATTATCAATTATATTAGGTTTAATTATTGGTAGCGTATCACCTAGGTGGGTTATAGGGATATTATCTACATTTAATGGATTATTTACGACTTTTCTAAGCTTCATAATACCACTACTAATTATTGCACTAGTAGCCCCAGGTATAGGGGAACTTGGAAAGGGAGCAGGAAGACTTCTTGGAATAACTGCAGGAATAGCATATATATCTACTATTTTTGCTGGAACACTTGCTTATACTGCAGGGCGGTTTGTTTTTCCAAAAATATTAACACAAAGTGCAACATTAACAGCCTTAACCAGTCCAAAGGGCGCCTTGGTAAAGCCTTACTTTACTATTGGTATTCCTCCTATTATGGATGTTATGGCAGCACTTGTTTTGGCGTTTATTCTAGGTCTTGGAATAGCATCAAGTAAGGAAGATGTTCTTTTAAGGGGATTGAAGGAATTCTCTAGTATTATAGTTAAGGTTATAGCAAAGATTATAGTTCCACTTTTACCTATTTACATATTAGGTATATTTGCGAATATGACATTTGCAGGGCAAATAGTAAGTATAATTACTATGTTTGCTAAGGTTATTATAATGGTTATAAGCCTACAATTCTTGCTAATTGCAATTCAGTATACAATAGCAAGTATAGTGTCAAAGAAGAATCCTTTTAGACTTCTTAGGAATATGCTTCCTGCATATGTAACTGCAATTGGTACTCAATCCTCAGCGGCAACTATTCCAGTTGTCCTTGAGAGAACTAAGAAAAATGGAGTAAAGAATAGAATAGCTGATTTTGTGATTCCATTATGTGCAACTGTACACCTTGCAGGAAGTACAGTAAACCTTACTACATGTTCAATGGCTGTTGTAGTTATGAGTGGAGGAGATATATCTATCGGAAGGTTTTTCCCATTTATTTTAATGCTTGGAGTTACAATGGTAGCAGCACCTGGAGTTCCAGGTGGAGCTGTTATGGCTGCTATAGGACTTTTGAAGAGCATATTACTTTTACCTGAGAATATAATATCAATAATTGTTGCTCTTCATTTAGCACAGGATAGTTTTGGTACTGCTTGCAATGTTACAGGTGATGGAGCTATAGCGGTTATTGTTGATAAAATATCAGAAAAAGTTACAACATAATTTATTAATATAAAGAACCTCCTTTGTGGGATTTGAATAGTTTATACTATAAATCCTATATAGGAGGTTCTTTTATGCTAAGGATTAATATATCTAAGCACATGAAAAAGATACTACTAACAACAATAGTATCTATTTTAGTATCAATATCTTCTTATTTAGTAATGTATTTTACAACACTTAACCAATATGAAAAGGAAATATCAAATAAATTATATTTGATTGGTAAAGAGCAAAGAGATTCAATAGAGAGGCTTATAAATGAAGTTAAAGATGAAATAAGTTTTATTAGTAATTTAAGTGGTATACAGGAAATGAATAGTGAAGAAATAGTAAGAATATCAAGTTACCTTATGGCAACTAAGGATAGATATAAGAATCTAGTGATAATGAATAAAAAGGGAAATGTAGTTTATGGTTATATAGAAAAACCTGAGTTAATCTATGAAAGTTCATCCTTCGAAAAAGCAATAGCAACCAAAAACATTGTTTCTAATGTAAAAAAGGCTTCTAAGGAATATAATATTGAAGTATTTTGTCCAATTTATAGTAGAAATAATTCTCCTGTTGGAATGATATTTGTTAATATGACAATGAATGAAGCAGTAAAAATTCTTAGTAGTATAAAAAGTGATGAAGGAACTGAAAGTTATATCGTTAATAAAGAAGGGGTAATGCTTACAGAGTCAAAGTCTATTCCTGATGCTATAGGAAAAGTTAAGGTTAACTTAAATGCTTTAAAGTTAAGTGTTGATTATTCAGAAACAAACACATATGAAGATTATAGCGGTACTAGAGTATTTGGTAGATATTTTCCTATTGAAGGAACTGAATTAACCTTAATTATAGAGAATGATTATATATATAGTCAAATGAAGCAAGAAAAAAGTAAGATTATAGGGCAAATAACCGTTGGACTTCAAGGAGTTTTCGTATTTTTTATTCAAGTGTATTGTAGAAAAAAATTTAAATTAGATGAATTTGAAGAAGATGTTTTTAAAGCTTCTGAGGAAGGGGATAGGGGGTAGAAATGTGATATGGAGAATGAAGAGAAAAGTAATTTTACTATATAAAACTGTGTATATACATGTATTTAACATATTATTTTTTGTACTCTTATTTGGGATCATATATTTTTTACTAAATTATCATATTTCTACAATGACTTTAAAATCAATTAAAATAGTAGGCAGCATGCAAAAAAATATGTTTGAGTGTTTACTAAATGATTTTAAATATGATCTAATACAATTTAGTACGGATAATGATATCATATCAATGGATAAGTCTAAAATATCAAAGAGAATAGATTTTATAAAATACTATAAAAGTGATTATAAGGATATTATAGTAATCAATAATAAAAAAGAAATTCTAAACGGATATGTAGGTGATGTTAAGGAATATATGTATAGTGAACATGTTCTAGAGGCATTAAAGGGGAAACCAAGCATATCAGATGCGATTAGTATTGAAGGAAAATGGTATGTAGACTTTGTAAGTCCTATTATTAATGGTGAAAAACAAATAGGAATAATATCACTTAGGATATCTTTAGAGGAAATATCAGATCATCTAAGATTTGAAAATCAAGATGGAAGTATGGAAGTTTATATAGTAGATAAAGAGGGCTATTATCTAACATCTGGCAAAGGTAATATGCGAAAAATTGGAGAGAATAATATAAATATTAGTGAATTAAAAACCAATATAGACTATGCTCCTAGGACACACTATAGGAATTATGATGGTGATAATGTATATGGAAGTTATTATAACTTATCATTTGGAGAGTGGACCTTAGTTGTTGAAAGTCTTCAAGATAGGAAAAGTCTTAATATGATAACAGTAATTAGCATGGTTATTGGAGTTTTTGTTCAGTTTTTAATGAATAAGATATTAAATATGTCCCATAGGTTCTGGGAACGTTATGATAAATATTTATTAAAGTAGTTAAAACTTTAAAGGATACTTCTTAAGTTTAGGATTATCCTTTTTTATTTCCTAAATAAGGAATAATAGATAATAAACGCGAATATTAAAATGGTTTATAACTGAAAAGGTAAGTATAAATACGTAATATTAAATTATATATAAAATAAATATATGTAAAAATTCGAAAAAGGACTATACATTTATAAAAGTATTTGATATTATATGAATGTAGGGAATGAAAAAAATAATATTAGATATAATATTCGGTAGTAGATGAATGTTATATCTAAATTGACTTGATATATTATGGAAATTTAATAGATGTGTGAGGTGTTTATATGTACGATGTAATTATTATTGGGGCAGGACCATGCGGAATTTTTACAGCTTTAGAATATAAGAAAATGAATCCAAATTCAAAAATTATTATGTTTGAAAAAGGCAGAGGGCTACAAAATAGAGTATGTCCAAAGAGAACAACTAAAAAATGTGTAGGATGTAGTCCATGTAATATTACAACAGGATTTTCAGGTGCAGGGGCTTTTAGTGATGGAAAGTTAACTCTTTCAACTGCAGTTGGTGGAAGAATTGCTGAATATATCGGCGAGGAGAAAGCAATGGAAGTTATAGGCTATGTAGATGATATGTATCTATCATATGGAGCGGACAAAGCTGTTTATGGAGCTGAAGAGGTTTATGATAAATTCTTAGAATATCAAAAAGATCTTTCAAAGCATGATTTAGAATTAGTATACTCACCACTTAGACATTTAGGGACGGAAAAATCATTTGATATATATAAAAAAATGCAACAAGACTTAGAGGATAGTGGAGTAGATATCAGATTTTCATCACCTGTAGAAAATATCATAATAGAGGATAAGAAGATTAAGGGTGTAATTTCTAAGGGGGAAGAGTATCTGTCAGATAAGGTTGTAGTAGCAGTAGGTAGAGAAGGTGCTCACTGGTTAACTAAACTTTGTACAGAAAAGGGAATAGAGAAGAGAAGTTCTACTGTAGACATAGGTGTTAGAGTTGAGACTCATGATGAGATTCTTGGAAATATTAATAAAGACCTATATGAAAGTAAGATAATTTATAAAACTAAAACATTTAATGATAAGGTTAGAACATTCTGTCAAAATCCATCGGGTATTGTTTCCACAGAATACTATGAGGATAACTTAGCAGTAGCAAATGGACATAGCTATAAGGAGAAGGAATATAAGACTACCAATACGAACTTTGCTCTTTTAGTGTCATTAAATCTTTCAGAACCATTCGAATCTCCTATTGATTACGGAAAAAACATCGTAAGAAATGCTAATATGCTTTCAGGAAATAGGGTTATAGTTCAAAGACTAGGAGACTTGAAAAAAGGTAGAAGATCAACCCATGAAAGTATAGAAAATTGTAAAGTAAATGCAACTTTAGTAGATGCTTATCCAGGAGATTTAAGCCTTGCACTTCCATACAGAGTAGTGAAGGATTTAATTGAAATGTTTGAAGCATTAGATGGTCCATTTAAGGGAATGGCATCAGATGATACACTTATCTACGGAGTTGAGGTTAAGTTTTACTCAAATGAAGTTATAACAGATAGTAAGTTTAGATCAAATATAGAAGGATTATATTTTGGAGGTGACGGTTCAGGTCACACAAGAGGACTTATGCAGGCAAGTGCCAATGGAGTTCTAATAGCAAGAAGTTTGGTATAAAATACACATGGAGCCTTTGAAAATCAGAGGGAAACATAAAAGCCATATTTACTCTCATTTATTCCCCTTTCGAGAGTAAGGTGGCTTTTTTATATTTGTATTATCGTTCTAATAAGTTTTTTTAATTCATAGAAATGTTTTAGTAAGCCATAAAAACTTAAGAAGGTGATAATATGAACCAAAGAATTCTTTATTTAGCATTCGAAAATGTTAAAAGGGCATTTTATAAAAAGTCAATCATAGGACTTGGAATTGGACTTGCATTTCTTGTAGGCTATGCAGCAACAATTTTCCTAGTTGAAGAGTCTAATTTTGAGGTAGAGTATACTTCAAATGATTTTTTACTATACTTTTTTAATGACTTTAATATTTCAGGGGTATTTTTAAACATACTATATACTATTTTTATAGCCTCTATGTTCAATAATGATATAAATTATATGTACATATCAAGACTTAAAAATCGAAGTGATTTTTTGAAAACTTGTATAATAACTGTTTTTATTGCTACTATTACTTTTATGACGCTTGTAGTTTTAACTGTTTCAATAGTTGCAGCACTTATAAAAGACTATAGTTTTCAATGGGGAAATGTAGTACAAACCCTGTTACATGGAAGTAATGGATTAGGTTTAATAACGGATATATTAACACCGGTAAGCAGTATAGTTATCTCATGCTCTATGTACACTATGGGTCTTTTTATTATAGGACTTTGCTTTTATATTGGATGTAGTATATTTCATAATACTTATGGAGGAGTATTTGTAAATTTTATTATTCTTCTTATTGGAGGAGTAACTTATTTTTTTAAAATAAGCTGGCTATATAGAGCTATTCCAAGTATAAATACTATACTGGCATTTCATTCTTTAAATGAAGCTTCAGAATATCCAAGTCTTAGGTATTCTTTAATATATATATTAAGTGCATTAATTATTCTCTTTGTGATATCTAAATTAGTATCAGAAAAATATATTAAAGAGAAAATCTAAGGAGGAAAATAATGATAGCAGTAGAATTAAATAATGTTAGTAAAAATACTAATGGGATTGAAGTTTTAAATAATATAAGTCTAAGTCTTGAATCAAGTGGTATTTATGGTATAGTTGGTGATAATTTTTCAGGGAGATTAGAGCTTTTAAAGATTATATCTGGAATTATGAGAGAACATGAAGGAGAGGTTAAAATATTTGGTAGTGTTTTAGCCAAAAAAACAGGATATAACGATGATATTGGAATGTCATTTGGTATTAGTGGCTTTATTGAAGAGTATTCTGCATATAAAAATCTCAAGATATTATCTTCAATAAAAGGAAAGATTGATAATATGGAGGTTAAAGATGCATTATCTACTGTAGAACTACTGTCCTTATCAAGGGATAGGGTTAGAGAATTTAATCTTTCAATGAAAAAAAGGCTATCAATAGCGCAGGCAATAATGGAAAAGCCAAAGCTATTAATAATTGATGAACCATTTATGTATTTAACTCAAGAAGAAATAGAAAACATAAAGCTTGTATTTAAAGATATTAATAGGAGAAGGGATACTACTGTAATTCTAGGATGTAGAAGTGCTGAGTATATAGATGATATTTGCGAAGATATTTATAACATTAGAAATGGAAAGATTGAAGATATAAAGACAGCTACCTAAGCTATCTTTATATCTTCTTATATTTAAGGAGTAATAGTAACTGGGGTACCAATAGGAGCTAGTCTGGCTAACTCAAGTACATCTTTATTTTGCATACGAATACATCCATGAGAAACGGTTTTTCCTATAGAAAATGGTGCATTTGTACCATGTATTCCGATGTGAGGTATGGAGAGGCCTAGCCACATGGCACCATAGGGTCCTCCTGGATTTGGGGCTCTATTGATTATTTTTGCATTTCCTACAGGAGTAGGGGTTGAGGGTTTACCAATAGCTACAGGATAATTTCGTATAAGAACATTATCCTTATATACATAAAGTCTAAATTTACTTTTTATAATAATAACTTTAATCATATTGTCTCCTAAAAAAGTATTTATAACATTATATGAGTTTAATGAAGTATTTGCCAAATAAATCAAAATGATTTATTGATATAGAGAAGGTTTTCATATATAATAATAAAGGTTGTTAAACATTTTGCAATCATATTAAACTTGATTTGAGATGTTATAACAAGGCATCTAATAAATTGTAAAAGTGTACAAGTAAAAACTAGGTTAAAATAATTTAAATAGCCTGTTAAAATACTATAATAGCTATATAATAGCTATTTACAAAAGTAAAATTTGTAGGATAATAAGTAATGATGGATAATAGAATGAATATAAATAATATAGAACTTGAAAAAAGTTATATATACTTTGTTAAAAATATATTATTTTCAATAGGGACGAGGTGATTTTATGGATACTGGGAAAATACTTCAAATAGCCTTAAACCTAGGAGACATACTTCTAACCAGTGGAGCAGAAGTGTATAGGGTAGAAGAGACTATAAGACGTGTTTGCAAAAGATATAATATAGAGTGTGATTGTTATTGTACATTAACCGGGATATTTATATCAAGTGAAGGTACAAAGAATGATAAACATTCTCTTACTGTAATTCGAAGAATAAAGGATAGGACTTTGGATCTACACAAAATAGAATTAGTAAATGCTTTTTCAAGACAAATTGAAGTAAGTGACATAGACTATGATGAAGCACTTAAGAAAATAGAAGAGATAAAAAAGAGACCATATTTTAATTTTCCTACAATGTTATTTGCAGCATCATTTAATGCATATGTATTTAGTTGCCTTTTTGGAGGTACATCCATAGATGGGATAGTAGCTTTTATTATAGGTATGGTTATTTATAGTATTAAAGAGTATATGGCAAGGTTTGGATTCTTTGAGTTCCTACAGCTTTTCTTAGCTGGTATTATAGCTGGTGGTATGACTATAGGTTTTAAAATGGGAATTCCAACACTAAATATCGATAAGGTTATAGTTGGAGCTATAATGCTATTACTTCCTGGTGTTGCTATTACAAGTGGAATTAAGGATGCATTAAATGGAGATATTATATCTAGTTCAGGTAGGTTAATGGAAGGAATTTTAACCGCTGCAGCACTTGGAGTAGGCGTAGGTATTATGCTGGTTCTTGGAACCCATATAATGTAAGGAGAGCTTGAAATGTTAAGTGGAAGATTATTAATAGAAATAGTATTTGCGTTTTTAGGGAGTTTTTTCCCTGGGGTACTTTTTAATATAGAAAGAAAAAATCTTGTTTGGGCGGGAATTTCAGGTTCTATAGGATGGGTACTTTTTGCAATAGTAAAAGCTGCTACAGCATCTCCTGCAATGGCTACATTTGTAGGGGCAGCAGGTATAGGGGTTTATAGTGAAATTATGGCAAGGGTTAAAAAGACTCCTGCATCAATATTTTCGATAACAGGTATATATCCTCTAGTACCAGGAATAACAGCTTATAATACTGTAAAGTATATAGTTGAAGATGATTTGGCAATGGCTTTAAATAAAGGAATTGAAACAGCAGCTGTGGCTGGAGCAATTGCATTCGGGATAATGACAGTAACTGCAGCTTTTCAATTTATAACAAGATTCAAACAAAGAAAGCATGAAATTAAACAGGAGAAAAGTTTATCCAACAGTTAAACTCATGGATAAAGACCTCAAATAATTTTGTTCATAATGCAAATAAAAAATGCCTAGGCTTTAGCCTAGGCATTAATATTTTATTTAATTAAGCTTGTTTTTTAAGCTTGTTGATTTCTGAAAGTATTAGTGATGGAGTGAAAGGCATATGATCTAATTGAATAGGCCCTACAGCATCAATAATAGCTGCTCTTATAGCTGGAGCAGAAGAGTTTAGAACAACTTCTCCTATTGACTTAGCACCGAATGGTCCTGTTGGTTCATAACTTTCAACGAAGTCAACCTTTATAGTTCCGAAGTTATCTCTTACAGGCATTGGATACTTAAGGAAGTTGTTACTTAACATCTTACCCTTTTCGTTATGAACAACAGTTTCCCAAAGAGCCATACCTATACCTTGAAGGATACCACCTTCAGCTTGTACTCTAGCAAGCGCAGGGTTAACTACTGTACCAACATCAAGTACACCAACAAATTGAGTTAAATCAATCTTACCAGTTTCTATATCAACTTCAACTTCTGCAAATCCAGCGATGTATGGAACTGGTGAACCCTTTCCAGTGAATGAGTCAGAAGTTAGTAATTGCTTACATGAACATCCAAGTTTGTATGCTATTCCTTGGAATGTAATTGATTTATCATCTACCTTGCTCTTAACTTGACCATCTTCGATGAATAGATCTTCTTCCTTAGCATCAAGAATAACAGCAGCTTCTCTAATAAGTTCGCCTCTCATCTTAGTTGCAGTATTCTTAATAGCGTTACCTGATACGTAAGTTGTACTTGACGCATAAGCACCACAGTCATATGGAGTAAAGTCAGTATCAGATGAGAATACGTTAATTGCTTCAAATGGAACTGTTAGTTCTTCAGCACAAATTTGTGAAAGAATAGTATCACTACCTGTACCAAGGTCAGTTGCACCGATTAGTAGTTGGAATGAACCATCGTTGTTAAGCTTAAGAACAGCTGATGCCATGTCAACACCAGGAATACCTGAACCTTGTCTTCCACAAGCCATACCTAGACCACGTCTCTTAGTAGGTGAGATTTCTCTCTTTCCGTATTTTTTATCCCATTCAATTATTTCACGACCACGTTCGATACATGCAACTAATTGACAGCTTTCAAGTGCATATCCCTTAGGTGGAGCTGGTTGACCAAAGAATCCAAATGGTACAGCTGTTTCGTTTTCACGAACAACGTTTTTAACTCTAAATTCAATTGGGTCAATACCATATTTCTTACAAGCTTCATTTATACAGCTTTCAAGAGCATAATCCCCTTGAGTTGCTCCGTATCCTCTATATGCAGCGTAAGTTAAGTGGTTTGTATAAACAACGTCACCATGGAATCTTACAGCGTCACACTTATTGTACATACCGATTGATTTCATACCAACTTGTAGGAATACCGCACGACCATGTTCAGCAAATGCACCTGTGTCAGAAAGACCAACCATGTCGATAGCTCTTAGTTTTCCATCCTTCATTAGACCAATTGTAACATCGATCTTCATTGGATGTCTTGGGCTTCCTGATTCGAATGTTTCTTCTCTTGTGAAAGTTACCTTACTTGGCTTCTTAGTAATCCAAGTAACAAGTGCAGGGTAGAACTCTGTATTTGAGTTTTGCTTAGCTCCAAATCCTCCACCTATACGAGGCTTTATAACTCTAACCTTGCTTTCAGGAATATCAAGTGCTCTAGCAACTTGTCTTCTGTTGTGGAAAGGAATTTGAGTAGATGATGTAATTACTAGTCTACCCTTTGGATCAATGTAAGCAGATGATCTAAATGTTTCCATCATACCTTGGTGTGAAGCAGGAATATAGTAAGTACCTGAGTGTACTATATCACATTCTTCTAAAGTCTTCTTCATATCACCATTATTAGCTATATCAACTTGAGCTGCAATATTTCTCTTTGGATTAAAGTGAGTATCTTGATGTACCACTATATCATCCTCAGGGTGAATTATTGAAGGGTGATCAATTGCCTTTTCCATATCAAGAACTGGCTCATATACTTCATATTCAACCTTTACAAGTTCCATTGCTGCTAAAGCAATCTTTTCTGTTTTAGCAACAACTAGTGCAACGTCGTCACCAACATATCTTACGATTTGATCAAGAATCTTAAAATCATATGGTGATTCTTCAGGATATGCTTGCCCAGCTCTTGTAATACGAATGTCTGGACAATCCTTATATGTTAGAACACATTCAACACCTTCAAGCTTTAAAGCTTCAGTTGTATCTATGTTAATTATTTTTGCAAATGCATGTGGACTTCTAAGAATCTTAATAATTAGTGCATCCTTTGGAGCTACGTCATCAGCATATACATGTCCTCCAAGGATATTACCCATTGCATCAACTTTTGGAATTGATTTTTTAATAGCGTACATATTTTAACCCTCCATACCAAGATACTTTTTGATCGCTCTAAGCTGACTTACATAACCTGAGCATCTGCAAAGATTTCCTCTTAGATATTTTACGATCTTTTCATCTGTAGGATTTTCGATTTGTTTCTCTATACCTAGAACTGTCATTACGAATCCTGGAGCACAGTATCCACATTGGTCAACCCCTACTTCTGCCATAGCTTCAGCTACTTTTTTAGCTTCTTCAGGAACACCTTCAACCGTTGTAACTTTTTGGCCTCCGCCAACAACTCTAGCAACATGTACAGCACATGAGTTTACTGGTACATCATTTACAAGTATTGTACAAACAGAACATGAAAGAGTTTCACATCCTCTTCTTACGCTGGCATAGCCAAGTTTTCTTAATAGTTCAAGTAGCTTATCATCAGCTTCATATTCAACTACTACATCTTTGCCATTTATATTTATAGTTCCAGTCATACTACATAACCTCCATTAAACATCTTTTCACTATTACCTTAGCAACTTGTTGTCTATATTCCTTTGTAGCTGTATAGTTATTTCCATATGCTAGGTTATCTAAAGCAAGCATAGCTTCATCTATAACTTTTTCAGTTAATTCCTTTCCGCTATTTAGAATTGCCATACAATCCTCAGCTTGAGCAGCTATAAGAGGTCTACATCCAACAATAACCTTGTATTTGCCATTAAGGTTAGAAACACTACATGTAATCATTGGGAAGTCCCCGTTTGAATGTCTAAGTGCCTCATATGATGCTTTAATGTTATTTTTTTCGATTATTATCTTCTTAAGAATATCTCTTTTTACTGATGGTCTAGCTATGAAATCATCTAGAGATATTTCTCCATAATTATGGAATTCAAGTGTTACATTTAGTGCTGATAGTGAGCATATAACATCAGAGAAACCATATCTACCACATATACTACCACCTATAGTAGCAAGGTTTCTAAGTTGTATTCCAAGTATTCTTCCTATAGCATTTTCAAAATAACCATTGAAGTTACCATTTAGTATTTTGCTAGTTTCAACTTCTCTTAGAGTAGTTGCAGGTCCAATTTCGATTCTGTCTTCATATTCATTAATGAAGTTAAGACCTAAATCACGAAGATCAACAACAGTGTCAACCTTAGCATTAGACGTGCACACGAAAGCTCCTCCAGAGATTATACGGCCACCAGTTTGAACAAGCTTATAAGCTTCTTCAATAGTTTGTGGGATAACGTAGTTTTGAATATTCATTCCCTTTCCTCCATATCTATCTATATTTTAAATACATAAGAATCACAGCATGATAAATTAAGTA
The DNA here is from genome assembly GCF_001047375.1 of Clostridium cylindrosporum DSM 605. Lineage (NCBI taxonomy): Bacteria > Bacillati > Bacillota > Clostridia > Eubacteriales > Clostridiaceae > Clostridium > Clostridium cylindrosporum. The sequence continues at coordinate 152,555 of NZ_LFVU01000024.1, read as the reverse complement.
TAAGATAATACCTTTATTATTATCATAAACCAAAAAAAATAATTATTCAATAATCAACTATTAATTTTATAAATATTAAAACTAGTGATTATAGTTAGAAATTATATGAAAATTAACCAAATAATCGAGTACTTAATAGCATGAATTTTTGTAGTAAATAAATGCCTAAAAAGTTTATATAAATTCTATATATAATTTTTAATGAAAAGTCATATTTTCAATAAAAAGGTGGTTTTATAAAATTATAACTTAATTATATAAATTAGCAATATGCATATATATTAATAAGGAAATTAAATTTATATATAATATGGTAAGAATTCAAACTGTGGGGTATTAATGAAAATGATGTTATAGGTTGAAAGTAAAACTAAGACATATGATTATGGTATTAGTTTAATTATAGTAATAAAATTAAAGATATATATTAATGGTAATTATTGATCTGAATAATATTCTCAATATGAAGCAAATTAAGATATATAATTAGCGCTAGTTATAGCTAATTTAATTTAAAATTTTACAAAATATTTGAAAAGTAAACTTACCACTTGATTTTTTTAAATTTATAAAATAGAATGTAAGGGAAGGTAATACGTTTTAAGGTATTACCAATGCTATTATAAATTTAAAATGCAAGGGGGAAATAACAATGGCATTTGTAATTTCAGAAGCATGTATCGCATGCGGAGCATGTGCTCCAGAATGTCCAGTAAGCTGTATATCACAAGGTGAGGTAAAATTTGATATCGACTCAGAAGTTTGTATATCATGTGGAAACTGTGCAAATATTTGCCCAGTAGGAGCTCCAGCAGAAGCATAGTCTTTAGGAGTAATTTAATAAAGGTTATCTTAAGCAAAATTAAGATAACCTTTATATAAAATAAATTTTTAGTTAATAGGTTTAATTTTAAAAGTTAATTTATCTTAAGCCGTAGTGTTAATGCACTACAAACTAAAATTTCATATTAATTATTAAATTAATATGAGCATCTTTGTTGTTTTATAACTAAATAATGTGGAATATTTTGTAGGGGGGTTATTATGATTGATAACGTTGTAAAAGAGGCACAAGTTACAAGTTCGCCTTTTGAAGAAAAAGTTCCGCCAAGGGAGAAGATTATTCTTGCACTTCAGCAAGTACTAACTCTTTGTCCAGGATCAATTACAGTTGCATTAGTTGTGGGACGTGCAATGAAAGCAGATCCTGAAACCTTAGCATTTTTGGTAGCGTCAACTCTATTTGCTAATGCTATAGCAGCACTAATCCAAGTTTATGGTATTGGTAAGTTTATAGGGTCTAAAGCACCACTAGCACTAGGTGCATCATTTGTACCGCTTGCTCCAATGATAATAGTTGGAACTAAACATGGTTTCCCAGCTTTATTCGGTGCCATAATGGTATCCTCAGTCGTAGTTTTTGTGCTATGTTTCTTTATGCATAAGATACTAGTATTCTTCCCGCCAATAGTTATGGGGTCATTTGTTACACTACTAGGGATTTCTCTTGCACCAGTTGCATTTGGAGAATTAGCAGGTGCACATGGAAGCCCAACATATGGTAGTGCTAAAAACCTTATACTAGGATTTGTGGTTATAGCAATTGTTATTGCCTTTGAAAGATTTGGTAAGGGTATAGTTAAATCAATAGCTCTAATGCTTGGTCTTGTTATAGGTACTATAATAGGTGCATTTATGGGTATGATAGACTTTACACCACTAATGGAAGCTAAATGGTTCCAAATAGTAACTCCATTTAAATTCGGAGTACCACAATTCAATACAGAAGCAATAGTAATTATGACTATATTCTGTATAATTAACCTTGTTCAATGTATAGGAGTATTCGCAATCCTAGACGATTTATCAGGTCAAACAACAAACAACAAAGGAAAATCAAAGGGCTTAAGAGGTCAAGCAGTAGCTCAGCTTTTAGCAGGAGCTTTTAATGCATTCCCTCAAGCGTTCCTAAGCGAGAACGTTGCAATATTTAGATTCTCAAAGTATAAGAGTAACAGTATAATAAGAACAGCTGCGGTAATGCTAATTATAATAGCATTTATTCCTAAGCTAACAACACTAATAACACTTATTCCAACTCCTGTTTTAGGTGGAGTTACAGTATGTTTATTCGGTATAATAACTACATCAGGTATGTCAATACTTAGAAACGTAAACCTATCTGATAACAAGAACTTTATTATACTAGCTATAAGTATGTCACTAGGAATAGGAGCACATTATGCTGGTAAAGAAGCATTTGTTGGACTTACTGGAATATGGGGCCAACTTCTAAGCAATGGTCTATTCATGGTTAGTGTTTCTTCAATACTTCTATATACACTATTTAACTTTGGTGAAATTAAAACTAAACTAAAAGAATCATAGAAAAAACCACTTACCACACTATGATTAAATATATAAAAGGCTGTACTATTTTTATAGTATGGCCTTTATGTTTGTCTTAAAATCACTGACATAAATAAAGAATTCCTTTTATATAAAGATAATAGTCCGTAAACAGAAATTCTTATATATAATATAGACTATTTATATTGATTTGTCTATATCATGGGTAATACCTATGCTATCGTTATTTACTATAGAAACTAGGGAATTTAATCTATTGCTATACTTAAGCTTAATTCAATAAAAATTTTAAATTTCCTTTTAATTGAAGTGTTTAATGGATAAAGTTCACATATTAAGTGTGTTTTTAACATAGTTGTTAAGTAAAAAAAAGGCTATATTCTAAGAGAATATAGCCCTATCACTTAGTTCATTTTTAAAGTTTAACTTTTCAAATGAATCTATTAGTTTTTCAATTGTTAGGTTTTTCTTTTCTTCACCTTTTATATCCATTATAATGTTTCCACGATGTAGCATTATAAGTCTATTTCCAGCCTTAATTGCATGATTAAGATTATGTGTTACCATAAGTGAAGTCATGTTCTTTTCTTTGATTATCTCTTCTGTAAGATCAAGAATTATCTCAGATGTTTTAGGGTCAAGTGCTGCAGTATGTTCGTCAAGAAGAAGAACATCTGGGTTAGACATTGTTGCCATAAGTAGTGCAAGTGATTGTCTTTGACCACCTGAAAGGTCTCCAACCTTAGTATGAAGCTTGGCTTCTAGACCAAGGTTAAGCTTTGATAAAAGACCTTTAAAATAGTCTATTTTACCTTTTTGAACTCCTAGGGTTAAGTTGAATTTTTTACCCTTATTATATGCCATTGAAAGGTTCTCAAGTATTGTCATAGAAGGGCTTGTACCAAGAGATGGGTCTTGAAATACTCTCCCAATGAACTTACAACGCTTATATTCTGGCATATCAGATATATTCTTATCTTTAATAGAAATAATACCTTCATCTAGAGGGATTTTTCCCCCTATTATATTTAAAAGAGTAGATTTTCCTGCTCCATTACTACCTATAATGGTAATAAAATCTCCACTTTCAATTTCTAGTGAAATTCCTTTGTAAAGGTAGTTTTCATTAACAGTTCCTTTTCCAAATGTTTTATGCAGATTCTGTAGACGTAGCAGAAGAATCACCTCCAATAGTTCTATTTTTTTTCTTAAACTTAAATTTAGTGTTATTAGCTACTAATGCAATAACAACTATTAAAGCTGTAATAAGTCTCATATCTTCTGGTGGAAGATTTGCAGCTAGGGCAATACCAATAATTAACTTATAAAGAAGTGCACCTATAACAGTTACAGTTGTAATAGCTATAAAGTTAACCTTCTTAAATAGCGAAGTACCAAGTATTATTGAAGCAAGTCCTACAACAATAGTACCAGCTCCCATTGATACATCAACAAAACCTTGATATTGAGCGATTAGTGAACCACCAAGTGCAACAAGACCGTTTGAAATCATAAGACCAATAGTTATAACAAAGCCTTTATTAACTCCAAGAGAAGTTACTAGCTGAGGGTTATCTCCAGCTGATATAAGCATAAAGCCAAGCTTTGTCTTAAAGAATAGGTCAAGAAGTATCTTACAAACAACTGCAATAATTGCAATTATTATAATAGAAGGAATTCCTTCTATAAAAACAGTTTTCTCGTTATAAAGAGCAATGTTTGGTTTACCACCCATAACTCTTAATGTTATAGAGTATAGTGCAAGCATAACAAGTATACCTGATAATAGATTAGTTATTTTAAACTTAACGTGTAAAATACCTGTTAAAAGTCCGCCAATTGCTCCTGCAGCAAACGCTATAAGTAGAGTAACGTAGGGATTTATACCTAGGGTTAAGCACATAGCTGTTGCCCCTGCACCTAGTGGAAATGATCCATCAACTGATAAATCAGGAAAATCTAGTATCTTGTATGTGATGTATATTCCTAGTGAAACTATTCCATATATTAGTCCTTGTTCAAGTACTGAGATTAAAAATGACACTACTTTTCACCACCTACAAATTGAGCTTTGTCTTGAAGTTCCTTAGGTAGTTTTATTCCAAGTTTATCTAAAGTCTTTTTGTTTACAGTTAAAGTGAACTTTTCTGCAAGTTTAACCTTCATGTCTTGAGGCTTGCTCTTACCTTCTAGTATATCTACTGCCATAAGACCAGCTTCATAACCAAGACTCTTATAGTCAAGTCCCTCTGATAATAAACCGCCAGCTTCTACAACGCTTCCTTCAGCAGAAATAACTGGTATCTTCTTATCTAAAGCCTTTTTAGCAACAATAGCTCTTGCTGAAACTACCATGTTATCAGTTGGAATATATAAAGCATCTACCTTTGAGCAAACAATATCAGTTGCTTGAGCAACGTCATTAGTAGATGTTATAGTTTGTTCTACTATTTCAAGTCCAAGTTCCTTTGCAGCCTTTGCAGCTTCCTTAGCTTGAATTACTGAGTTTGCTTCACCTGCATTATACATGAAACCAACTTTTTTAGCATTTGGATTGATTTTCTTAACTATTTCTAATTGTTTCTTAATTGGTGCTAAATCAGATGTTCCAGTAACGTTTGTTCCTGACTTGTCCATTGATTTAACAAGTTTAGCTGCAACTGGGTCTGTAACTGCTGTTAATACTACTGGAATTTCCTTTGTAGCATTATATGCTGCTTGTGCTGATGGAGTTGCTATAGCAAATATTAAATCAACCTTATCTGATGCAAATTTCTTTGCAATTGAATCGTTGTTAACAACTTCTCCCTGAGCATTCTTTTGATCAATTTTAACTTTTTCACCATCTTTATAGCCTTTATCAGCTAGAGCTTTAACAAACCCTTCATTAGCTGAATCAAGTGCTGGGTGTTGTACGTGTTGGATTACACCAACTGTTTTAACATTACCTTCTTTTGATGAACCTCCACCTGCTGGTGAACAGCTAGCAAAAATTAGCGTCGAAGCAAGAGCTAGAACAAGCCCTCTTGAAAACTTCTTTAAGTTTCCTACCATACTACCATCCTCCTAGAATATTAATTATTGTGATTAAAATAAAAAAATCTCCCTGATAAATAAGGAGAAATCTACTAAGTTAATGTAAATTTAAGTTTAACACCTATCTCCTACAATGCTACTAATAATACTAAAAATGCTTAACTTCTTTATAGAAAAAATTATGAAGATTCTACAAAGTATTTACAATTAGGTGTCACTGAAATTATAAATAACAACCTATATATATGTCAACATAAAAAGCTATTTTTCAGAAATGGTTCTATGTCCAAGTCCTATAGTTATTTCATTAAGGTGAAGCATTCCTATGCTTAGGTATATAGTTACGCTGATATGTACACCAGACCTTGCGATTCCTATTTTACCCCCTACATTAAGTCCAAGTGCCTTTGGACTTACTTGCATCAAAGCTTCCTTAGTTGCACCAGCAACAGCTCCTTCATGTGCCTGACATTCTTCTATTAATCCACTTCTTTTAGAAGCAACAACTGAACGTTCCATTATTTTAGGTATAGAGGTTAAAAGATTTCCTCCAAATTCTGCAGCTGCTACCATGATGTTTTGATGTTTAAGTTCCTTCTTTAGAAGTTCTTCTTCCTCCCTAGAGGATATGGCCATTTTTATTGATGCGTTTACTACTGATTTAGAGTCCATATTTATCACCCTTTATAATTTTCTATTTAAATATATTATAACTTAATTTGTGTAATAAATAAAAAAATATTAAACAAAAATAAAAAAAATAGAATTATGTCAAAATATGTTATATAATTTAAAAGATAAGCTGAGATTAGGAGCGTACTTATAATGAAAAAGAAGGTTTTTGGACTTATATCTTTATTAATAATATTTTTATTGGTAGATCCTACTGTTTATGGAGCTCAGAGAAATAAAAAGGTTATAAGAATAGGAGGAGACTTTGATTATCCACCCTATGAGTTTATAGATACAAATGGTGTATATAAAGGCTTTAATATAGATATTGTTAAAGCTGTTGCAAGGGAAATAGGCTATGATGTAGAGTTTAAGCCTCTTACCTGGGGAAAGGCTATTGAGAATCTAGAAAGTGGGAAAATAGATGCTATTCAAGGAATCAACAAAACTAAACATAGAGGACAAAATCTTCTATTTAGCACTCCATATACCATTAATCAACAGGTCATATTTACACTAAAGGATACTGCCTACATAAGTAGTATAGAGGACTTAAAGGGAAAAAGAGTTTCTATACAAAAAGGCGATGTATGTGGTGAAATAGTAAGTGGAGTAAAAGGGATAGATTTGCGTACTATGCCAACTCAAAAAGGTGCATTAGAGCTTCTATTAAACGGAGAGGTAGATGCATTTATTGGTAATAAAACCGTCGGACTATACTATATACAAAAGGAAAATAAACTTAATAAGATAAAAATTACAGGTGAAACATTATTAGATATAGAGTATACCCTTGTTACAACTAATGGGAAAAGTAATATAATTAAGGATTTTAATATAGGACTTGAAAAAATAAAAGATAAGGGAATATACAAAGAAATTGACAAAAAATGGTTTGGAGATCCTGTTGCTTATCCCGATGGCATGTGGAGAAATATAATAAGTGGAGGTATTATTTTCACTTCTATAGTTAGCGTTGTGGTCGTGGGAATATTACTTATTAATAAGAGTCTTAAGAAGAAGATAACAGAGAGAACAAGAGAACTTGAGGAAGTTAATAAAGCAATTGCATCTAATGAGGAAAGATACAGAAGATTTATAGAGGCATGTCCAGATGCAATATTTTCACATAGAGCAGATAATACTATTTTATTTGTTAATGATGAAGGTAGGAGGCTTGTTGGGGCTAACACAAAGGCAGAAATCATTGGACGAAATATGGAGGAATTCATAGGGGATATGTCCTATGTTGAAAGTGAAAGGTCTGAATATATAAGTGGTAAAATAGCATATGAGAAAAAGATTACAAGACTTGATGGAAGTATAGTTGATGTTGAAGTAAGAGGATCTTTTATGACATATGAAGGTGAAGAGAGCATATTAAGTATAGTAACTGATATAAGCGAGAGGAAAAGGCTTTTTGAAGCAATTGAATATGATAAGGTAAAAACTGAATTCTTTGCAAATATATCACATGAACTAAGAACCCCTTTAAATGTTATACTTGCATCACTTCAGCTTATGCAATCTAAGACATCAAGTAAAGATAACTGTACGTTGAAATGTGATATAAATAAAAATATAGAGGGCATAAAGCATAACAGTTTGAGATTGTTAAGATTGGTTAATAATCTTATTGATATAACTAAAATAGATTCTGGATATGTAAGTTTAAATATGAAAAATGGCAACATTATAGATACTATTGAAAGTACGGTAACAGCAATTATAGAGTATGCAGACGCTAAAAATATAAATGTAACCTTTGATACAGATACAGAGGAAATAATAATGGCATTTGATGAGGATAAAATAGAGAGAATAATGTTAAACCTCCTTTCTAATGCTGTAAAGTTCAGTATGGAGGGTGGAGAGATATTCGTAGATATCAAGAATCTAAATGATAAAGTACAAATAGACGTAGAAGATAATGGTATAGGTATACCTAAGGATAAGCTAAGCGTAGTGTTTGAGAGATTTAGACAGGTTAATAAATCTCTTACAAGAAGTTTTGAGGGAAGTGGAATTGGACTATCTCTTGTTAAATCTCTAGTTGAGATGTTAGATGGAGATATAACTGTTGAAAGTATATATGGAGAAGGATCAACCTTCAGTGTAATTCTTCCAGTTAGAGTTATTGATGCTGAGGATGAGTCAGAAAGTAGATCACTTATATCAAATAAAGATATGGCAGATATTGAATTTTCAGATGTAACCTAGGAGATGATTATTTCCTAGGTTATACTTTTAAGACTACCTATAAACTGGTACAAAAGTTTTAGTTTACATGATATAATCTTAAATGAATTAATTTTAAGATTATATAAAAGGGGTTACCCTTTACAATATAATATGTAGGAGTGTATTTATGGTAAAGAAAAATGATGAACTTGAAGTATATATAGATCATATGCTTTTCCCAAATATAGGAGTAGCTTATGTTGATGATAGCAAAGTAAAAATAAAAGGTGCCCTTAAGGGACAAAAGGTAAAAATAAGAATATCTAAGAAAAGGTCAGATAAAATAGAAGGAAAAGTTCTAGAGATAATAGAGCCATCTCCACTAGAAATAGAAAAGCAATGCGAACATTTTGGAGCTTGTGGAGGATGTGCATATCAGAATCTTAGCTACGAAAGTCAATTAAAGCTTAAGGAGTCACAGGTTAAGGAAATTATAGATGAAGTTGTAGAGGATTATGAGTTTCTTCCTATAGTAGAAAGCCCATCTCCAATTAACTACAGAAATAAAATGGAGTTTTCATTTGGAGATATAGAAAGGGATGGAGAGCTTGCCCTTGGAATGCATAAAAAGGGAAGCTTCTATGAAGTTGTTACGGTTAATGGATGCCAAATAATAGATGAGGACTTTAAGAAGGTTTTACTTGCTACTTTAGATTTCTTTAAAGGTAAGGGAGTAACATTTTATAAAACAAGAAATCACGAAGGGTATTTAAGGCATTTAGTTGTTAGAAAAGCACATGCTACAGGTGAAATGCTTGTTAATTTTGTTTCAACTACACAAAATGAAGTTGACTTAACTCCACTTGTTGAATCACTAACATCACTTAAACTAGATGGAAAGATTAATGGAATACTTCATACTCTTAATGATACACTATCAGATGTTGTTAAAAGTGATGAAACAAGATTACTATATGGAACAGATAGCATAACAGAGAGCTTACTTGGACTTAACTTTAAAATATCTCCATTTTCATTTTTCCAAACAAATTCAAAGGGTGCAGAGGTTCTATACTCTGTAGTACGTGACTTTGCTGGAGATATAAAGGGGAAGGAAATATTTGACCTTTATTCTGGTACAGGAACAATAGCACAAATAATGGCACCTGTAGCATCTAAGGTAACAGGTATAGAAATAGTAGAGGAAGCAGTTGAAGCAGCTAAGGAAAATGCAAAGCTTAATGGACTTGATAACTGCCACTTTATAGCTGGAGATGTGTTAAAGGAAATAGAAAATCTAAAGGGTAATAAACCAGACGTAATAATACTTGACCCACCTAGGGAGGGAATACATCCAAAGGCAATACACAAAATTATTAACTTTAAGTGCAAGGAAATCGTATATGTTTCATGTAAACCAACTTCCCTAGCACGTGACCTTGTAGTACTTCAAGAAAGAGGATACAAGGTAGAGAAGGTTCAATGCGTTGATATGTTCCCATATACAGCACATGTAGAGACAGTTTGTTTACTTAAAAAGAAATAGGTTAGTATCAAAGGGTTAAAGAAATTTAACCCTTTTTTATGTATTTTTATATTTATTTATACTTGATTAAACAATGAAAAGTATTCCTGCTATCACAAATACAACACCTATGATTTGAGTAAAAGTTATTTGTTCACCTAAAAAAATTGTGGATACTAACATAGTAACTAAAGGAGAACTAGACATTATAACTGTAACCACAGAAACATTTCCTTTTTTAATTGCAGCATAATAAGCCAGGTCACCAACTAAAGTAGCTAGTAAAGCTTCAATAGCAATTAGAAACCATACTTTAATAGGAATATTTATAATTTGATTTAAGATTTTATCACAACTTACAAATCCTCTAAACCCCATAAAACCAAGCATAAGAAAGAAAGATATAAATGTTCTTAGAATAAGTCCAGTTAGAGGATCAAGATTACTTAATCCCATTTTTGCAAAGATTGGCGCTATTCCCCAACATACCATAGCAAATATTGCAATCCAAAATACCATTTTTATTTTTCTCCTTTTAGTTATAGTAAAAATACTTAATATCTAATTTTATAAGTATTCTAAGATTCGCTTATTATGTATTGAAATTAGAATATTGATATGTATTTTTTTTAGGTAATATCAAAAACTATATAGCATAACAAACTTAAATAATTTGGATCTAATGAGGAGAATAAGCATGAAAAGAAAGTTATATGTTATTTTGATAGCCATTATAGTAACTGCCGCATTGTTACTGGTACCAAATGGTGTGGAAAAGATAAAATATTATACTAAAGAAGAGCACATTGACGCTAAGATTAATTATCAAGATTCAGATAAAAAATCAGAAGCAATTAATGTAGATACACCTAATGTTTCAGGTGTAGTTAGTAATTTACCCTGGGCGAACAATGATAAATTTTTAGAGGCACAGAAGGAAAATAATACAAATGTTTTAATGGCAGCATATTGTGCTGTATTAGATGATCCATTACCAGGTGAAGAATTTAATGTTCAGTTAGCTGCAAGCTTTATTAAAGGAACTGTTCTTGAACCTAACCAAGTATTTTCCCAAAATAAAAAGGCTGGACCATACCTTAAATCAAAAGGATATAAGGCTGGCCCTACTTACATTGGATCTAAACTAGCAACAACAGTAGGTGGTGGAGTATGTAAAATTGCTTCCACTTTGTATAATGTTTCGGTGCTTAGTAATTTACAAATAGTAGAAAGATATAATCACTCTATGCCTGTGCCCTATGTACCTAATGGGCAGGATGCAACAGTATGCTATGGTGCAAAGGATTTTAAATTTAGGAATAATACGGACTCTCCAGTACTTATCTGGGCAGAAGGTATAGAAAATAGACTATATATTGCACTTTATGGAAAAGAAGAGCCGCCAAAGGTAGAGTGGAATCATGAAGTATTGAGTACAACTAAGGCACCTAAATATTATAAAAATAGCCCAAGTTTAAAGAAGGGTGAGGAAAAGGTTATTCTTGAAGGAGTAGAAGGGGCGTCGGTAAAATCATGGGTGAAAATTACTAAACCTGATGGAACTACTAAAACTAAGAATCTAGGGATTAGCTACTATAAACCTATGCCTTATATAATACAAAGAAACAAATAAATTTCTTAGAATATATCTTCTGTTTTTCTAATAATATAACTATGTAAGGAAAAGAGAGGCATATTCAATTTTTAATACTTGCTTCATATTATAAAATGAAGCAAAGTTTTTAAGTAAAAACTAGATTATATAAGAAAGGTGATTATATATTTGAAAGAGATAGATCAAGATTCAACACCTTTATTTGATGCAGTTAAAAGCTATATACAGGATGAAGTAATCCCTTTTCATGTTCCTGGACATAAACATGGTAGAGGTATACCGGAACTCACAGATTTTATAGGTGAACAAGTATTGAAAATGGATTTAAATGGTATGAAGGATTTAGACTTTTTTAACAATCCTAAAGGTGTAATTTTAGATGCGGAAAAATTATTTGCAAAGGCATTTAATGCTAAGGAAGCCTTCTTTCTAGTAAATGGTACTACTTCTGGTATAGAAGTAATGATTATGAGTACCTGTAATCCAGGAGATGAAATAATATTACCTAGAAATGCTCATAGATCCGCAATAAGTGGGATTATATTAAGTGGAGCGGTACCTATTTATGTGGAACCAGAGATAAATAAGGAATTAGGAATCGCTAATGGTGTTAGTGTAGAAAAAATGAAAGAGGCTATAGCAACTCATCCTAATGCTAAAGCGATTTTTTTGATTAATCCTACTTATTATGGCTTTACATCTGATATAAAAACTATTGCAGAATTAGCTCATAAATACAATATGTCAGTACTAGTAGATGAGGCACATGGAGCTCACATGTATTTTCACAAAGATTTACCATCAACAGCAATGGAACAAGGAGCAGATATGTGTGCAATGAGCATGCACAAAACTGGAGGTTCCTTGACACAAAGCTCTGCTTTATTAGTAGCAAATGATAGAATTTCCTTAGAAAGAGTTAAAAAGGTTTTAGATATAATCTTTACATCGAGTGCTTCTTATTTGTTATTATGTTCCTTGGACATTGCTAGAAAGCACATGGCACTTAGAGGAAATGATTTATTGCAAAAAACATTAGATATGGTAAGATGGGCACGTAATGAAATAAATGAGATTGACGGCATATATGGATTTGGAAAAGAGCTAGTTGGTAGTCCAGGTTGCTTCGATTTTGATGAAACTAAGCTAGGAATTAATGTCAGAAGACTTGGATTTACGGGATACGAAATAGAAGCATTATTAAGAAAAGAATATAATATACAGATTGAATTAGCTGATATTAATAATATACTTGCTTTAGTAAGTATAGGAGATAGATTTGAAGATTTAAAATTATTAATAAATAGTCTAAAAGATATATCCTCAAAATGTGAAATAAGGGAGTATAATGTTATAAATTCAATACCTAATTATTCAAAAAGTTTAGTATCCCCTAGAGAAGCATTTTATTCAGAAAAAGAATTACTATCTCTTAAAGAATCAGTAGGTAGGATAGTAGGTGAGATGGTTATGGCATATCCTCCTGGAATACCAGTAATTTGTGAAGGTGAGATAATGACTAAAGAAATCATAGATTACATTAATATTTTAAAAAGTGAAAATTGCGAGTTACAAGGCACTATTGATCCTTTAGTAAACCACATTCAGGTTTTAAGTTAAAGAGGTTTTAAGTTCCCTCAAATTGTAGGTTTGAGGGAACTCTTGAATTATTTAATAATATTTCGTGGTATACTTTCAGCTGGGATTTCTCCCTCAAGTCCAAGATAATAATGCCTGATTGGACTTAGGTCATCATTTAATTCGTACACTAAAGGAATTCCTGTAGGGATATTTAAATCTGCAATACCATCACTAGGTACACTATCTAAATATCTTACCAGTGCTCTAATTGTATTACCATGAGCTGAAATAATTACTTTTTTATTAGCCTTAATTAAAGGAACTATAGATTCATGCCAGTATTTAAGAACTCTCTTTTCAGTGTCATCAAGATTTTCTGTTAGTGGGAATTCATCTTCATTAAGTTCTCTGTACTTTGGATTATTAGCTTCATACCTACTATCACTTTTCTCTAAGGCTGGTGGGCGTACATCAACAGACCTTCTCCATATGTGAACCTGTTCATCACCATACTTAGCTGCGGTTTCTGATTTATTTAAACCTTGCAGCGCACCATAGTGCCTTTCGTTAAGTCTCCATGTTTTATAAATTGGTATCCACATGAGATCCATTGAGCGGAGTACTATCCATAATGTTCTTATGGCTCTTTTTAAAACAGATGTAAATGCTATATCAAATTCGTAACCATTCTTTCTTAATATTATTCCAGCATTCCTTGCCTCTTCTAATCCAGAATCAGTTAAATCTACGTCTGTCCAACCTGTAAATCTATTTTCTAAGTTCCATATACTTTGACCATGTCTTATTAGTACCAATTTTATCATTTATTATGATACCACCTTTTTCTAAGTATTCTACATAGTATTTTCTCCTTATATCATTAGTTTATTCTATAGATATGTTATTTCCACCTAGAGGATATATGTTTGTAAGTTATAAACAGAACTCTTGAATCACATAAAATTATAAAGACAATTAACAACCTTCAAATGACATAGGACGGACAATTTTTCCTAGAAAGGTTGGCTGCCTACTAGGTACATAATAGTCCCAAAGACTTGCCCTTACGATTTGATTATTCTCATAGGTTTTAAAGTAATATTCACATGTATTAGTGTTCATAAAAGCAGTATATTTCGTGTAGTCATAGGTTCCTTTATCAGTTAGAACAATACCCTTAGGAATAGAAACACTATTCATAATATGAAAAAATGCCATAGTTGCTTCGAGTCGGTTTTTTGGAACTTGCGTATGTGTTTTTAGAAATGCTGTACGAACGAAACGCTCAGGAGATGTGAAGCCTCCAGGGAGAGGTAGAGTTCCTGAACCTTGACCGAAAGGAGTTAATGATACATTTCCCCAATGAACTTCCTTTTGTTGCGTAATTGATGCATTCATATAATTCCTTAGATTGGTCATATGCCAGTGAAAATCAGGACTATTTGCCATGACTCCTATTGGATTATTAATTATCTTAAGCCCTGTCTTCGTTTGCTCAATAACAACACATTTGCCACTTCTATCAGTAGCAATCCAATGCAGTGGGGCGGCTGTTTGTGTAACTGGATCTGGTAGACCGACAATACGGATTTTTTCTAATAAAGGCTTTAAATCATCTATGGAATCACAACGTCCTAAAATATAATGTAGAAAATCTAAAGAAGCAATAGGCTCTTTATCCTTTATCGGTAAATCATAATAGGCATAACCTGCAAAATATAAGGCTGCAGCAGCAAAACCTCGTTCATTTACACCATCAAAAAAACCTAACATACCATCGGTTTCTTGACCGATACAAATAAAACTATAGTAATCAATGTATTTTTTCATTGTTGCAAGGCTATACCATTCGTAATTTTTCGGAATTACGTAAAGCCCAGGCTCAATGGGATAGGAAAAATCAATGGTTCTTCCAAAGAAGTTCTCCCTTTGTGTAGATTGTAATGTAATGGCGGTACACATACCATAAAACCTCCAATATTATAAGCATAATAATTATAATATATGTTTCAAAATTAAATAAGGTGAACTTTTCTTTCTTGGATATTATAATTAAACCATATAGATAGAGCAGTTAAAGTGATTTATGAAAACTAAGTTAAAAGGGGATAGCTATGTGTACTGTATTTGGGAAACTTCAAGATGAAAAATTAATTATAGGGAAAAGTTTTGACTGGGTTCAATATGGTGGAAATATATGTTTTGTTCCATCCTATAGAAGTTATGGAGTTAATACTATAGGATGCTGCTTTTTTGAACAAATGGGAAGTGACAGAGCCTATGAAGGAATGAATGAAAAAGGACTTTTTGTATCTACGATAGCTCTTCCAACAATGGGAGAGGAAGATAGGGAATTAACTCCACTTAAGATAAATAGCCTAAGTATGGTAAGGTTTATACTGGAAAGGGCTTCAAATGTATCCGAGGCAATGCATATAGTTAAAAGTTTTACTATAGACTATAGAATAAAATATGGTTGGCCAAAGGTACATTATTTCTTTGCAGATACTGGGAATAATATAGGAATATATGAAGAGAATGTTTTTGAGGAGATTATAAACCTTAATAGTGAAGAATATAGAATCCTAACTAATAGATCTGTTGAAAGTAAAATAGAATGTATTCGCTATAATAAGGTTAAAGACTTTTTAGAGAAAAATAAAGTTATAAAAGAGGTAGAGTGTATAGATATATTATCTATGGTAAAACAAGAAAGCCTAACTGCTTGGAGTACTATATATGATATAAATGAATTGAAGTTTTCAGTATTTATAGAACAAAACTTCGAAAATAAATACGACTTTGATTTAAGAAAATGCTTAAATAAAGGTAAATTCTCTGTAGATTTTGCAGAGTTAAAGTTAAATACTAAAGTTATGAAGAGAAAACGAAATGAAGGTTATGTTAAATTAGAGATCTTTTAAGTAAATGAAGTAGATTTTATCTTCCCTTGAACTATAAGTTTGAGGGGAGTTGCTCTTTAAGGCTATATAACACATAAAATAAGATACACTGTATAAAATTATATGTTTTAGGTTATAATCCGAAAAAGTAAGCTATAAGAATAATTAATTATATAGAGTCATAGGGATAATTAACAATATAAAATAGAATTTATAAAAAGATTTAAATTTAATCAAATACCTATTGACGTCGGAATATTCTGAATATATAATAAAACTAAATAATAAAGTTAAATCAAATAGGATTCTTGTATATACTTAGTAATATGGTCTAAGAGTTTCTAGCGGGTACCGTAAATAAACCGGCTACAAGAATAATTTGAAGCTTATAGTTACTGGCTTTGAATTATTCTGTAGTGGTTATGTTTAGGGGCCCGCTTTTTAGTTCATTAAGCTAACTACATAATAATCAAGCCTTGTCAAAAGAGGAAAGGTCTAAAAGGTTCAGACTTTAGAATTGGAAAATAAAATTATAGGAGGGAAATTTATGGAAGGTTTAGGGAAAAATAATGGAAAAGGTAATGTCAGTTTTGTAGACAGGTACTTTAAGTTAAGTGAAAGAAAAACTAATGTTAAGACAGAATTTTTAGCAGGTCTTACGACTTTTATAGCAATGTCCTATATAATATTTCTTATTCCAGGTCAATTCTTAAGCGCAGCGGGTATGCCGCTTTCAAGCGCCACTGCTGCAACCATACTATCTACTGCAGTTGCTACTTTACTTGTTGGACTTTATGCAAATCTTCCCATAGCCATGGGACCAGGTCTTGGCCTTGGTGCTGTATTTGCCTTTGTAATGGTTGGAACTATGGGTCTTAATTGGCAAACAGCCCTTGGTGCAGTTTTTGTTTCAGGAGTTGTATTCCTAATACTTGCAGTAACTAATGTTACTAAATCAATTATAGAATCTATACCAAAGGTTTTAAAATCTGCAATCGGAGTTGGTATTGGTCTATTCATATCATTCATCGGTTTAAAAAGTTCTGGAATCGTTGCTGATTCTCCATCAACACTTATAACACTTGGAAATTTAAAAAACCCTGCAACACTGCTAGCTGTAATTGGACTTATTATAATTTGTCTACTTATGGCAAGAAAGGTTAAAGGTGCTTTCCTTATTGGAATATTTGCAACCACTATTATTGGAATGATTATGGGGGTTACTAAGGTACCTACAAGTATTAATGACTTTGTATCATTTATCCCTGCATTCCCAACTGACACATTTGGAAAGCTTGATATTATGGCAGCTATAGGGTATGGACTACTTTCAATAATCTTTACAATAACAATAGTAGATCTTTTCGATAATATTGGAACACTAATTGCTGTTTCAGGTAAAGCTGGGCTTTTAGATGAGAATGGAAATCTTCCAGGAATTAATAAGGGGCTTGTTGCAGGATCATTTGCTGCAATGATAGGTGGGTTATTTGGTGCTTGTACAGTAACGTCATACCTTGAAAGTGCATCAGGTGTTGCAGAGGGTGGTAAAACAGGACTTACATCTGTAGTAACTGGAGCTTTATTTCTAGCTGCATTATTCCTAACTCCACTTGCGGGACTTGTACCAGGAGCCGCTACAGCTCCAGTACTTATAGTCCTTGGAGCCCTAATGATTGGTGAGGTTGTTCATATTGACTTTAATGATTTTACAAACGGTCTTCCAGCGTTTCTTACAATAGTTCTTATGCCTCTAACTGCAAGTATAGTTGAAGGAATGGCATTTGGATTTATATCATATGTACTTGTTAAGCTTATTTTAGGAAAATCAAAAGAAATAAAACCTCTTATGTATGTACTTGCAGTGGTATTCATAATACATTTAGGAATAAGATAAATTTAGTTAAATAAGCTGTAGGATTAAGAGAAGTTATAAAGATTTATAAAATAAATGGGGTGGTACCTTTGAAAATATTAAAAGGAAATATAATTTACACCGTTGTCCCTGAAAAGTTCGAGGTGTATGAAAATAGTTATCTTGTTGAGATAGATGGAAAGGTTAGTGGAGTATATAAGCATCTTCCGGAGGAACTTAAGGATGTTGAGGTTGAGGATTTTGGTGATTCACTTATAATTCCAGGTTTTGTAGATATGCACTTTCATGCACCTCAGTTTCAAAATATCGGACTTGGCCTCGATGAGGAATTGCTTCCATGGCTTGAGAAATATACTTTTCCTGAGGAAGCAAAGTATGACAATGAAGAATATGCAAAAAGGCTTTATACAAATGTAGCTAAGGCCCTATGGAAAAATGGGACAACACGAGCTGTACTTTTCTCTACAATCCACAAAAATGGAACTAAGATTCTAATGGATGTATTAGATAAGGCTGGTATTGGAGCCTATGTTGGAAAGGTTAATATGGATAGAAATTCACCAGACTTTTATATTGAGGATACAGATGAATCACTTGAAAAAACTGAGGAGTGGATACTAGAGACAAAGGATAAGTATGAGCTTGTAAAGCCAATAATAACACCAAGGTTTGTACCTACATGTAGTGAAAAGCTTATGAAGGGACTAGCAGAGCTTTCAGATAAATATAATATTAAGGTTCAGAGTCATCTTTCTGAAAATGAAGGAGAGGTTGAATGGGTTAAGAGTCTTCATCCAGAGTTCAACTCATATGCAGCAATTTATGATGGAATGGGACTTTTAAATGATAGAACAGTAATGGCACATACTGTTCATAATACAGATGAGGAAATAAAACTCCTATCTAAAAGAGGCACTATTTCTGCACACTGTCCAAATGCAAACTATAACCTGTCATCAGGGATAATGCCAGTAAGAAGATTTTTGGATGCTGGAGTTAAGGTAGCACTTGGAACAGATGTAGGTGCAGGCCATCAAGTAGGAATATACAAGGTAATGAGCCAGGCTATTGAAGCCTCAAAGATGAATTGGTTTTATAACGGAAAAAGTGAAAAGTGCCTAACTACCTCGGAAGCATTTTATATGGGAACAAAGGCTGGTGGAGAATTCTTTGAAAAAGTTGGATCCTTTGAAAAAGGATACACTATGGATGCCCTTGTAATAAATGATGAAAGCCTAGGAGATAAAGATTTCAGAAGTATAGAGGAGAGGCTTCAAAGGTTTATATACTGTGGTGATGACAGAAATATCATAAGGCGTTATGTAGCTGGAAAATTAATTTCCGAGCCAAAATAAAAGATTATGGAAAGAAGGATTAGATGTGGGGGTAAAAAAAGTCATTAAGGCCTATACAATAAAAGAAGTAATCGATGCACTTAACGAAAATATAGAGGAGTCTACTGTAATTGCTGGAGGTACGGATCTAATGATTAAGCTTAGGGAAGGCACGCTCCTGCACTCTATCCTTGTAGATGTTTCTGATGTGAATGAAATGAAAGGAATAAGCATTACATCAGAAGCAATTACACTTGGGGCTTCAGTTACCTTCTCTGAGATAGTAAAGTCAGAAGAAATCAAAAAGGCCCTTCCAGGATTTTGGGAAGCTTGCAGTATGGTTGGTGCTGTACAAATAAGGAATATGGGTACACTTGGAGGAAATACAGCAAATGGATCACCTGCTGCTGACTCTGTACCTCCCCTTATAGCACTTGGAGCAAAGCTTATAATTAGTTCACTATCAGGAGATGTAGCAGTAGATATTTCTGATTTCTTTATAGGAAAAGGGAATACGGCACTTCCAAAGGGTTCTGTAATAAAAGAGTTTATTATTCCAATGCAAGGAAAGGGATCAAGAATAATCGCCTTCGATAAGCTTGGACTAAGAAATGCCCTTGCAATTTCAAGAATAAGTTCAGCGGTTTGTCTAAATGTAGAAGGCAGTATAATAACTGAAGCTAGAGTTGCATCAGGGTCAATTGGAATTCTTCCTACTTTTGAAGATAAGATGAGCAAATTCCTTATTGGAAAGACTTTAAACGAAGATACAATAAATGAAGCTGCAAAACACTTCTCATTTATAGTTTCAGAAAGACTAAAGGGAAGAAGTAGCTTAGAGTTTAAGAAGGAAGCAGTAAAGGGAGTTATTATAAAGACACTTACAAAAGCACTTAGTCAGATTAATTCTCAGGAGGGCTTAGAAAATGTTTGATTTAAAAATAAATGTTAATGGAGTTTACTATGAAAAACAGATAAAACCTGATACTAGACTCCTAGACTTCATAAGGAATAATCTTGGACTAACTGGAACAAAGGAAGGCTGTGGAGAAGGTGAGTGTGGAGCTTGTACAGTAATAGTTAATGGTATAGCTGTTGACTCATGTTTAATGCTTGCTATGCAGTGTCATGAAAAAAATGTTGAGACTATTGAGGGACTAGAGAGGGATGGTGTTCTTCACCCAGTTCAAAAGGCCTTTCTTGATAATGGAGCAGTGCAGTGTGGATTTTGTATTCCGGGAATGGTTCTATCAGCAAAGGCCCTTCTAGACAGCAATAAAGACCCCTCTGAAGAAGAAATAAAGGAGTGTATTTCAGGAAACCTATGTAGATGTACAGGCTATGATAAGATGTTTAAAGCAATTAAAAGTGCCAAGGAATCATATTCAGGAAAGGATGAGATATAGTGGCGGATTTCAAGCAGTTAGGACAAAGAATTATAAGACGCGATGGATTTGCAAAGCTTACAGGAAGAGCCATTTATCCAGATGATATTTCCATAGATAACATGGCATATGGCGCAACTGTTCGTTCACCATATGCCCATGCAGAGATTTTAAGTATAGATACAAGTAAGGCAAAGGCGGCACCTGGTGTTATAGATGTATTAACTGCAGAGGATGTTCCAGGTCATAACTCACATGGGGTTTTATATAAGGATCACAACGTGTTTTGCAGTACAAAGGTTAGAAGAATAGGTGACCCAGTGGCTTTTGTTGTTGCAAAGACAGAAAGTCAGGCTAGAGAAGGGGTAAAGCTTGTAGAGGTAACCTACAAAGAGATTCCTGGGGTATTTGACCCAAGGGAAGCCTTAAAGCCGGATGCTCCTATAGTTAACGAGTATTCAGATAGATTTTTCTTCTATAACGATGATAAGGAAGAGGTTTACGAAAAGCCAGAAAATTATCCATATCCTAATCTAATATTTAGATATAAATGTAGAAAAGGGGACTCTGAATCTGAATCAATTTGGAGAAACTGTGCCGAGGTTGCTGAGGGGGAGTTCTACTCTCCATTTGTAGATGCTGCTTTTCTTCAACCAGAAAGTGGAATAGCATATATTGATGAGGATGATAAACTTGTTATGACAGCTTCAACACAATACATGCATTTTGACAGAATAGAGCTTGCAGATGCCCTCAACATAGATGAGGAAAGGATTAGAATATTAAACCCTGTAGTTGGTGGTGCCTTTGGAGCAAGAGAGGATATTACCCTTCAGATTCATCTGGCCTTAGCGGCCTTAAAGCTTAAACGTCCTGTAAAGGCAACCTATACTAGAGAAGAATCATTTTATGCACACTCCAAAAGACATCCAATGACAATGAAAGCTAAGATGGGTGCAGATAAGGATGGAAAACTTATTGCATTTGAAGCTGAGATTTATTCTGATTCTGGAGCCTATGCATCATGGGCAATAAATGTTACTAGAAAGGCCTGTATCCATATAACAGGACCTTACCAAATTCCAAACGTTAAAGTAGATGGGTATGCTGTTTATACTAACAGTCCATTTACAGGAGCATTAAGGGGATTTGGTGCAACACAGGTTCCAATGGTACATGAAACATTAATGGATATGTTAGCTGAAAAGCTAGGAATGGATAAGTTTGAAATAAGAATGAAAAATATATACAAAGTAGGAAGTGAGACTGCAAATGGACAGGTTATTACAGAAAGCTGTCCACTTGACAGATGCCTTAATACTGTGGAAAAAGCTATGAACTTAGATAATGGAGATTCTTTTGATAAAAGTGAAAATGGATATATTAAAAAGGGAAGAGGAATAGCTGCTTGTTGGTATGGGACAGGTTATGGAAATGGCTTTCCCGATGTATCAGTAGCTGATGTTGAGCTTCTAAAATGTGGAGGCGTACTTCTTAGAGTAGGTGCTGCAGAGGTTGGACAAGGTGCAAGAACAATTATGCCACAGATAGTTGCAGAGGTTTTAGGAATGAGTGCATATGATATAAAAATATATTCAGAGGACTCAGATGAGTGTGAGGATTCAGGAACCGCAGCTGCAACAAGACAAACATACAATACTGGTAATGCGGTAAAGCTTGCAAGTGAAAAATTCAAAAGTGAGCTTATTAAGGAAGCTATACGCCTTATAAATAAACCACTTCCTGAGTTTGAAAAGCTTAATTCTGCTCATAAATTTAAGGTGGAAAATGGTGAAGTTTACCTTGAAATACTTCCAACAAAGAAGGTTACTTTAGCTCAAATAGCAGCGAGTCTAGCTGAAGAAGGAAGAAGTCTTAGAGTTCGTGATTCCTTTACAGCTCAGACTGTAAAGCTTGATGATAATGGATATGGAGCTCCCTACTG
Source organism: Clostridium cylindrosporum DSM 605 (assembly GCF_001047375.1). Classification (NCBI taxonomy): domain Bacteria; kingdom Bacillati; phylum Bacillota; class Clostridia; order Eubacteriales; family Clostridiaceae; genus Clostridium; species Clostridium cylindrosporum. The sequence goes on along the minus strand of NZ_LFVU01000024.1, from coordinate 130,132 downwards.
GCCATATACCTTTAACTCATATGGTGTAGAAGTTGAAGTTGATACACTTACAGGAAGAGTTAAGTGTACAAAGGCATGGTGTGCTCAAGATGTTGGAAGGGCAATAAATCCAGCTCTTGTTGAAGGACAGATAGATGGCGGATTTGCTATGGGACTCGGTTATGCACTTTATGAGGACCTTGGTGTCAATAAAGGAAGAATAGCAAATAACAAGTATAGCAAATATATAATACCAACATCAATGGATATGCCTGAAATAGAAAAGTTTATAATTGAAGATCCTGAAACCTCTGCACCATTTGGTGCCAAGGGTATTGGAGAACCTGTTATAGTTCCTGTTGCTCCTGCAATACTAAATGCAATATATGATGCTACTGGAATAAGATTAAAATCACTTCCTGCAACTCCCGATAAGGTTTTGAAAGCCTTGAGAGAAAAGAGGGAAGTAGAAATTTATGATTAAATATTAAACTATGTTTTAATTCCTTCAAATTTATATTTGAGGGAATTTTTTATGTAGATTTATAAGTGGATTTTACTTTGTATTGATAAAATCTATGTAAAAATAAGTAACTAAAGGAAAAATCTATTTCATATATATTTAAGCTTTTGCTATAATAACTTAGGAATTTTGTCTGAAAATTTATACTAAAGCAGATGGGGTTTTATAAGTAACACTAATCTTATTTAAGAATAGTGAAGGAGGAAGATTAACAAAATAATTAAGCTATTAATGATTAGGAAGCATATTATTAACACTTATATTAAAGTTACATAGATAATTCATGTGCTATTTCCTACTAAAACTATTGTTTACCTAGAAATAATCTTGATAAATTCTATGTTAAAGGAGTTATTAACAGCATTCTTAAAAGTCCTTATCCAGAGATTAATTATGAGGTAAAGGCTTATCATTAAAGCTTAGCTAGGGGGAAAAAGGTATTATATGAAAAAAGCAAATTTATTTCTCGTAATTCTTTTTATTATGGGATTCCTTGGTTTTGTTGCCATGGATCGTATAACATTTAAGGTGCCTGAAAATCCAACTGTAGGGGCAGTTTGTGAGTTTACTTCAAATGATTTTAATGAATCTGGTCATCTTAAATATTCAGTAAATGAGGCATGGTGGACAAGTTTCACACGTAAACAGGAATACTTATCTAGTTTTTCATTTGCTTTAGCAATTACATTTGCAGGTTTTGCTTTAATAAAGATACGTCAAATAGGAGCAAAAGCTGCAACAGGTGGTGTAGTTGGTGGGGGACTACTAGTTGGACTTACACTTTCATTTAGTTGTTTAGCCCCAGTACTCGCAACAGTTGGTATTGGATTCTTTGCGAATCTAGGACTTGCAATGGGAGAGATACCAAAGTGGGTTGTAACTCTAAGTAATTTTATTTTAATTATGTATGGATTTATGTATCTATCTAGAAAAACTAAATGTTGTCCAGTAACCATATGTCAATCACAGGCAAAATCAAATTAAGGAGATAAAGTATAATGAATTTTAAAAAATCAATTAAAAGGGCTGTAGCTCTTTCGATAATAGCAAGCTTTGGATTTTCTTCTAAAGGGTTAGCTGCTTCTAATATAACTGATGCTGAAGCAGCAGCATTGCTTACCCCTGCTCGCCCGGGATTACCAATAGCTCATAAAATAAATACTAAGGAGGTTGCTGCACCTCCACTTTCTCTAGTAAAGGATCAACCTGTAAACCCAGCCTATGTTCCAGGTCTTCCAGGTCTTGTACAAGGAAAGGTTGTTAAGGATGATTACGGAAAGCCAAGAAAGAAAAATGATGGTATAATAATTCGCCAAAGTAAGGTAGAGAATGGCAAGGTTGTCATTCCTGCTGGAGGACTTGTTTACTTAGAAGATACAATGGGTGGAGAAGTTGCACTTCAAGGTGAGCCAATTTACTACCTAGGTAAACAACCTACATATATTGAATATGATATGACTATAGATGTTAAGAAAGATGTTACAATACCTGCAAAAAGTAGTGTTGTTGTAGGTGGACAAGTTTATTATTACTACGCTTCTGTTGGTCATGGAACTACAAGCAATCATACATTAGATGTTAAAACTATTGCTGGTACTGATTGGGAGTGGGCTTTCGGTAAGCCTGTATTTTCAGAGACACAAACTAACTGGTGGCAAGGAAAACATTTCAACCAGTTATACAATCAAGGGGTAGTTCGTGAGGCTTCAAAGGAGAAGTTAGTATTCAATTGGATTTCAGGAGTTCGTACTGACCGTATGCTAATGGCTAATAAAAAAGTATTTAGCGGTTTTGCAAGTAAAGGTCAAGAATGGAAGGTAGGCAATCGTACAATTCGTCTATCTAATATTGATGAAAAGGCGGGAACAGCTAAGATAGAAGTACTTGAAGGTGGTAGTGTTGTTTTTGAGAAGACATTAGGACCACTTCTTAAAGATAGACTTATAGAAGATGAAGTTGCTCGTAAAGCGATACTTTTTGAATATAAAGATGTAGCAGGATTTATAGTACCAAAGGATTCTTTTAAAGATGGTAAGGTACAGCTTAAGATTTATGGGGACACATTTGATATCAAATACGGTGAGGATTATAAGGACGATAAAAGATTCTCAGTTTGGCCTGTTGGATGTCCTTCAGGACACAACTTTGGTATTATGTGGACTAATAAGGAACCAATAACTATACCAGTAGGGGAAAGTGCTAAGGGTCCAGAAGGATACTTCAAAATAGCTGTAGACGATATTAAAAATGGTGAAGTTCTAGGTTGGCACGTTGAAGATCGTGAAGGTAATAAATCAATAAACTTAGGTGGACAAGGCATTACAAATGTAGACCTTGTACTTGGTCAAGGAAGAGTTACTGGATCAGATATTCTGAAAGATGTTGGTGCTAGCGCATTAACAAGAACATATGATAAGGCCCAATCTAATCAATCTAATGTAGCTAAAGCTCAAGCATTCCCATTTTCAACTGTTTTAATTACAGCTTTTATAACGCTTGGTATTGTAGGAATAGTAATTGAAGTAAGACATAGATTAAAAGCAAAGTAATATTAACGATTTTAATAAGTTAAATGACTTAATATAATTTAAAAAATAGCCTAGAGGTGTAAATGCCTCTAGGCTATTTTATGCTTTCAAGTTAATTAACTTAAAGGTTTTTATATATGTGATTTAAATCACACCTTAAAACAAAGGCTTATTATATCATAGTATATAAGTATTAAATCCTTAGCTATAGAGAAATATAAGGTTATTGTAAGAAAACTAAAGCGAAATGGAGATGATTGTATTGGATATAAAGCAATCAGTTTGTAGTTATTGTTCAGTTGGATGTAATCTAAATTTTTATGTTGAAAACAATGAAATAAAGAGGGTTGAACCTACTAGTGATTATCCTGTAAATAATGGATTTTGCTGTATAAAGGGACTAAATTTAGATAAACAACAAACTAAGCATGAACCCCATAAAAAACCTCTTTTAAGAAATGAAAAAGGTGAAATGGGTGAAATACCATGGGATAAAGCCTTTAAAACCTTTGCTACTAGGATGAAAGAAATTCAAGAAAGATATGGTAAGGAAAGTGTAGCTTTTTTAAGTACAGGTCAAATAACTACTGAGGAAGTGGCACTACTAGGTTTTGTAGGAAGAATTCATATGGGGATAAATGGTGATGGAAACACAAGACTTTGCATGGCAACCTCTATTGTAGCTCATAAGCAAAGCTTTGGATTTGATGCACCTCCATACACATTAAAGGATTTAGAACTTTCAGATACTATTATATTTATTGGAGCTAATCCAGTAATAGCTCATCCTATAGCCTGGGATCGAGTAAAGGGAAACAAAGATGCAAAAGTAATCACTATAGATCCAAGAAAATCAGAAACAGTACTTAATTCAGATATATGGATAGACATTAAACCAAAGTCAGATATTGTACTGCTATATACTTTAGCTAATGTGTTAATTGAAAACGAATGGATTGATAAAGATTATATAAAGAACTACTCAGAGGGCTTCGATGGCTTTAAAAATCATGTTAAAAAATACACCTTAGAAAATGTTGAGGAGCAAACGGGAATCTCAATTAAGCGTGTACTAGAACTAGCTGAGATGATTCACAAAGGAAAAAGAGTCTCTTTTTGGTGGACCATGGGTGTTAACCAAGGGTTTCAAGCAGTTAGAACAGCACAGGCAATAATAAATCTTGCTGTAATAACTGGGAACATAGGAAGAGAAGGAACAGGTGCTAATTCCTTAACAGGACAAAGTAATGCTATGGGTTCAAGAATGTATAGCAATACTACAACGCTATATGCTGGAAGGGATTACAATAATGAAAATCACAGAGAATATGTTGCTAATATTTTAGATATTGAAGAAGATAAAATCCCAACAAAGCCAACAATCCCATATGATGAAATTATAAAGAGAATAAAAAGCGGAGAGATTAAAGCACTTTGGGTAGTTGGAACTAATCCAGCGGATTCCTGGGTTAATAATAAGGAATTTAAAGAAGTAGTTAAAAACCTAGAGTTCTTTGTTGTTCAAGACCTATATAGTGATACAGATAGTGCAAAGCTTTGTGATTTATGCTTGCCCTCTGTATCATCACTAAAGAAAGAAGGATTTTTAATAAATACAGAACGTAGGCTATCAGCTGTTGTTCCGATTCTTTCAAAGGAAGAGGGAGAATTAACTGATTATGAAATTTTCCTTGGAATAGGAAGGGCACTTGGGGTAGGAAAAGCATTAGATAAATGGAAAACACCAAAACATGCCTTTGAAATAATAAAGCAATTTAGTAGTGGCATGCCATGTGATATAACCGGTGTAGATTATGATATGTTAGTAAACTCTACTGGAGTCCAATGGCCATTTAGAGAAGGAGATAAATTAGAGGATAACGAGAGAAGATTATATGAGGATAATAGATTCTTTACTGAAAGTGGTAAGATAAGATTCGTGTATGAGGATGTAGTAGATTATCCAGAGATTCCAAGACCTGAATTTCCTTATATATTAAATTCAGGAAGAGGAACAGTAGGGCAATGGCATACACAAACAAGAACTAGAGAAATCCCTACAGTTGAGGATATAACTTTTTTAAGTTCCCATGTATTTATGAATAGTGAATTAGCTAGGGATTTAAATATAAAGGACAACGAAAAGGTATTAATAACATCCTCAAATGGAGAAAGTGCAAATTTTATTGCTAAAATAAGTGATAGTGTTAAAAAGAATCAATTATTTGCACCAATGCATTATTTCAACACAAATATATTAACACCATATGTTTTTGATACTTACTCTAAGGAACCATCATATAAGTATGTAACAGTGAATATTCAAAGGATTTAAAGCTAAGGGGGAGGTTACTTGAAAAGAATAAATATAGATAGAAGTAAATGTGTAGGATGCCTTACATGTACTGTTGCATGTACTTCTTCCCACGGTTCATCAGATAGTAGAAGTAGAGTTACCATAACCAGTGATGAAAAATATGCTCCGATATTTTGCAGACACTGTGATAAGCCTGAATGCGTATATACCTGTATGGCAGGTGCCATGAAAAAGAATCCACAAACAGGTATTGTGGAATATGATAAATCACGCTGTGCAAGCTGTTTTATGTGTATAATGTCTTGTCCCTATGGAGTATTAAAAGCTGATAAAGAAAGTCACAAGGAAATTATGAAATGTGATATGTGTAGCTCTACAAAAAAGGGTACTCCCCAATGTGTAGCTAGGTGTCCAATGGGAGCACTTACATTAGAAGAGGTGGAATAGATGAGATATGTTGTAATAGGGGCATCAGCATCAGGAATAAATGGAGCAAAAACTCTTAGGGAAATTGATAAAAATGCAGAAATAATACTAATTTCAAAGGATGAATATGTCTATTCAAGATGTATACTACATCATTATATTAGTGGGCATAGAGATGTAGAGGATTTAAACTTTTCCGATAAAAATTACTTTGAAAAATACAATATAAAGTGTATAAAGTGTGTAGAAGTAGTAAGATTATATGCTAAAAAGCATGAAATTCATCTTTCAGATGGAAGAATGATAAATTACGATAAAGTACTTATTTCAAGTGGTGCTTCAGCCTTTATACCACCAATCGAAAACCTAAGAGAAGCTAATAATGTTATAGGACTTAGAAACCTAGATGATGCAGTAAGAATAAAGGAAATAGCAAGCAATGTAGAAAATGTAGTGGTAATTGGTGCAGGGCTTGTAGGAATTGATGCAATCTCAGGACTTATGGATAGTGGTGTTAAAATTACCCTAGCTGAAGCAAATGATAGAATTTTAGGTATTCAACTTGATGAGTATGCAGCTTCAAAATACCAAGAACTATTTAAAGAAAAAGGGGTAGACTTAAAACTTAGCATTAAAGTTGAAAAGCTTATTGTTGATGAAAATAATAATCCAAAGCAGCTTCTTATAAGTACAGGAGAGAAGATTCCCTGTGAACTTGTAGTTGTAGCTACTGGAGTTAGGGCAAATATAGCCTTTTTAGAGGGAAGTGGAGTAGAAGTTGATAAGTTTGGCCTTATTATAGATGAGAGGGGAGAAACAAATATAAAAGACATTTATGGCGCAGGTGATGTAACAGGAAGAAATCCTATTTGGCCAACTGCTGTAAAGGAAGGAATTATAGCTGCTAGCAACATGGCTGGGATTAACACTGTTATGACTGACTTCTTTGGAAGTAAAAACACCATGAACTTTTTTGGACTTCCTACAATGTCTGTTGGAATGATTAATGCACCTGATGAAAGCTATAAAGAAGAAATACAAATAGAAGGAAATAACTATAAAAAGATAATACACAAAGATGGTAAAATCTATGGTGCTATAATTCAAGGAGACTTATCATATACAGGAATATTAACACAATTAATTAAGGAAGAAATAGATATTTCTAAGGTTAAAAAGCCATTATTTAAAATAGATTACTCAGATTTTTTCAATATAAAAGAAAACCTAGAATATACTTATTAAATAAAATAGTTATTAGAAGACAGTAAGCTTATGCTTGCTGTCTTTTTTATGTATGTTAAAGGTATATGTTTTAGATTACGTGTTTATAATTTATGTATAGTTGAGAATTTTTTTCATATGTGTGATTAAAATCATATTTCAAAATAAAAGATTATTGTAGTATATATATAAGAATTAAATTCCCTACTATAGATAAAGAAAAGATAAGGTTTTATACTGACTATTTAAATATAGAATGGAGAGAAAGTATGAAAAGAGAAATTGAATACATAACTATAGATGGACGTGGAGAACATGAGTCTTTTCGAGATTGCATTACTAAAGCAATTCAAGACTTAAAGCCTAATCAAGGAATACATATAATTAAGGATTTTGAGCCCTTTCCTATGTACAAAATGATGGAAGAAAAGGGTTTTGATAAAAGGGTAGAAAAAGTAAGTGATGAAGAGTTCCATGTATACTTTACACCTAAGCCTGAATTAGAGACCATGAAGATAAGCGAATACTTAAACCTTGATGATAAGAAAATTAAGGGAATTATCGCTATTAAAGTTGATTATTTAAGAGGTAACATCTCATTAGAAGAAGCAAAAAATGAGCTGAGAGTATCATTTGATAAGGTGACAGCACAAGAATTTGCCCTTTGTGAACAATATCTTGAACAGTATGGTATTTCAGATGATGTATTAGCTGAAAGAATGGATGAAATCCTAGAAATCTTTGATGGAGTACTAGTAGGTGAAAGATTAGAATTTCCACCTGGACATCCAATTAAAACCTACTTAAATGAAGTAAAGGCTATAAGAAAAGTTCTTAGTGAAATGAAGGGAATGCAAGATAAAAAATTTATAAAAAATCAATGGGCAGAGGTTTATGATAAATTAGGTGAAATCAATATTCATTTTGCAAGAAAACAAAATCAGTTATTTGCAGCGCTAGAAAATAAGGGCTTTGATAAACCTTCAAAGGTAATGTGGACACTTGACAACGATATTAAAGACATAATTAAAAAGGCGAAGATACACTTAGAAAATGATGAGGATATTGAATTTTTAAAGCTTCAAGATGAAGTAATAGAAATGGTTGAGGATATGATGGTAAAGGAAGAAGAAATCCTATTTCCAACTTCAATAGACATTCTTTCCCATGAGGACTTTGTAAAAATGAGGCAAGGAGATGATGAAATTGGTTATTGTCTAATTGATACTCCGCCTGAGTTTGGAGAAGCAAAGAAGGAGAAAGAGAATGCCTCAAACAATGAATTATTAAAGGATTTAGCTAGTGTACTTCAAAAACACGGTGTGCTTAACACTTCACCGAATAATGAAGTACTAGATGTTGCTCAAGGAAAGTTAACACTTGAACAGATTAATCTTATCTTCAAACATCTTCAGGTAGATTTATCCTTTGTAGATGAAGATGAAATTGTCAAATTCTATAGTGATACCAAGCATAGAGTATTCCCAAGAAGTCCAGGAGTTATTGGGAGAATGGTTCAAAACTGCCACCCAAGAGAAAGTGTAGATACTGTTGAGGAGATTATTAAAGCCTTTAAGTCTGGAGAGCAGGACATGGCTGAATTTTGGCTTGAGATTAATGGAAGGTTTATATACATAATTTATAATGCAGTAAGAGATGATAATGGAAACTTTAGAGGGGTACTTGAAATGATGCAGGATGTAACTCACATTAGAAGTTTAACAGGAAGTCAAAGACTATTATCATGGAATACAAAAAAGTAAGATAGTTAAGAATAAATAATTTAAAATTACTAAAAATAAAAGATAAGAAAAATAATTATGTAAGAGGGTGAAGTAAATGAGTGCATTTTTAGCACCTATCCACTTTAGAGTATATGATAAAATTCAAAGGCTAGAAAATATTACTCAGGAGATATTAGAGCTTGCTAAGAGCAAATCATGGAATAGCAATATGAAAGATGAAGTAGATAATAATATTGGAACAGTTGAGAATGATAAATTAGATAAAGTAATTGATACTAGCAATATACATGGTTGGCTTTCAGAACAAATACGTGTTGCTGAAAAAAGATTAGCCTATGTTGTAAGTCATTTGTTACTTGATGATAAATCACGTAAGGATGATATTTTCAGCTTGGTTGAAAGTATAGGAGAGAGAATCTCTACTAGTGATTTACAAACTCCAAAGGATGCCTATGAAATAATCGAGGCAAGCTTACTAGATGGTATGCCATGTGATAGAGTAAGTGAGATTATGGAAAGTGAAGAAGGTAGAGTTCTTTGGAAAAGACGTATTGATGTTCATGAAGAATTTTGGAGTTATGGAATTCCTGTAGATGTTTATCATGATATTAGAGAATGTTTAATAAGAGGAATGCTTAAGAAAACAAACTTACGTTTTGAAAAGCAAAATGAAAAAACATTTTTAATAGAAGAAGTTAAGTAAGATTTAAAGTCCCAAGTAGGAAAATTTAGTTTCCCTACTTGGGATTAATATTTAGATATAATAATTAGAGTTATTATAGATATTTTCTATAATAAACTTATTTTGTATATACTTTATATATTAGTAATAATAATTCTCCTTTTGTATAATCAAATAGGAATATGTTAAAAAATATAGTAAATATAGTTTGAAGGGGGAGAGAAAATGAAAAGAAAACATAAAGGTTTTCGTATGTTGTCTTTTTTAGTTATTGCTACACTAGTTACAGGTTTACTAGCTTCTTGTAGTAGCACTAATAAAAAAGAGGAAAAACAACAGGCGACAAATGAAAAAAAGACTATAAAAATATTCATACCTGGTTATGAAGATGAACTATTTAAGGGATTATATGATTCAGGTATTAATGGCTTCAAAAAGGAAAATCCAAATGTAGATGTACAAGTTGTACCAGCAGGTTGGGAGGAAGCTAATAGCAAGTTAATATCACTAATACAAGCAAATGAATCACCAGATGTTATTATTACAGGTTCAAGATCACTTAGACAATTTGCTGAACTTGGTGCAATAGAAAAATTAGATAATTACATAACAGAGGACTTTAAAAAAGAACGTGTTGAAAATGTTTTAAAAACAGCAAATATTAAGGGAGTTCAATATGGAATTCCATTAGCATTTTCATCAAGGGCATTATACTATAGAACAGATCTAATAAAAACACCACCTAAAACATGGGATGAATTATATTCTACTGCTGAAAAGGTTAAGAAGGAGAAGTCAGATATGTATGGCTTTGCAGTACCTACAGATATGGCATCAGGTACAGATGAGATATTTAACTTCATTTATCAAAACGGTGGATCTGCAACAGATAAAGATGGAAACATTAAGTTAGCTACAACTGAAAATATAAAAACATTAGAGTTTTTAAAGAAGTTTAATGATGCTAAGTTAATACCAGACCCAGTTGCAACAAAAAGATCAGATCAAGCTCAAATGTTCCAAAATGGTAAGCTTGCAATGTTTATCTCAGGACCATGGGAGAAAAAGAAGGTAGAGGCAGGTAAAGAAAAAGCTCCTTATGGGGTAGCAGTATTGCCAGCTGGAGCAAGCAAAGCAGAAACTTTAGTAACGGACTCTTTCTCAATATCATCAGCTAGCAAGAACAAAGATATTGCTTGGAAGCTTATAAATTACATGGGTAAGTTTGAATATCAAAATGCTTATGACGAAGCAATAGGATTCTTCCCAATACTTAAGGCGGAAGAAAAGGAAGAAAGATATAATAATGAATTCTTAAAACCATTTAAAGAAATGATTCAATATGGAATAGGGGAACCACAAGTTCCAGTTTGGGATACATTTAATAAGGAATTTGTAACAGCTGTTCAAAAGGTTATGACTGGAAAAACAGGAGCTAAAGAAGCCTTAGAAAGTGCTGAAAAAGAATTAACTACAAAGTAATAAAAGAAGGTAGCTGTTTAGCTACCTTCTTTTAATAGAAATCTATTTAAGGAGGACTTATGGTTAATATTAATAAACAAAAGCTAACACCCTATGCACTTATAGCCCCGGTACTTATATTTATGATTGTTACATATGGATACCCCCTTATTTTAACATTTAAATACTCATTTCAGCAGGTATCCTTAATAGGATCTAATAACACCTTCGTAGGACTTGAAAATTACAAAAATGTATTATTAGATTCAAAGCTTTACGGAACATTAATCTTAACCTTTAAGTGGACTATTTTAACAGTGTTTTTAAAGATGTGTATAGGATTTATAATGGCAATGTTTTTAAATGGGAAAATATATCTAAAGAAGACACTTACATTTTTAATGTTAATACCATGGGCTATACCTCAGGTTGTAGTAGGAATATTATGGTCTTGGATATTAAATGGTGATTACGGTTATTTGAATTACTATTTGCAAGAAATAGGTATAGCAAATAAAGTTATACCTTGGCTGTCTGAGCCTACCCTAGCATTTATATCAACATCATTTGTAGATGCATGGATAGGGATACCCTTCATAACTATGATGTTTTTATCAGGGCTTGGTTCAATTGATGACTCATTATATGAAGCTGCAAAGGTAGATGGAGCAAATTCTATTCAAAGGTTTATATATATAACATTGCCAGGTATGAAAAAAGTAATTTTAATAGCATTAACATTAACGACTATTTGGACATTTAATACCTTTAATGTTATTTATGTTTTAACAAGTGGTGGTCCTATGGGTGCAACTGAGACTATGATGATAAAGATATATAATGAAAACTTTGGGAAGTACAATCTTGGGGTAGGTGCAACACTATCTGTTATAGTTTTTGTTATTTTAACAATACTAAGTATGTTTTATTGGAAACAAATAAGTAGGGATGAATAAAGTATGAAAAATATAAAAAAATCAACTATATCTAAAGTTATAAAAAGTATAATGGTCATTATAATTATTGCTTTTATGATAGCTCCATTTTTTATAATGTTATCAACTTCATTTAAATCATTTGAGCAGGTTACAAAATGGCCTCCAAGCTTTATACCAAAGGTATTAGATTTTTCTAATTATTTTGCTGTTTGGGGAAAGGATGGAAATATAAAAAAAGCATTTATAAATAGTATTATAGTTTCAACAAGTACTATGATATTATGCACAGCTTTAGGTTCACTTGCTGCATATATTGTATCAAGATTTAATTTCTTTGGAAAAAAGGCATTTTTATTTTTAATAATAATAACTCAAATGTTTTCAGCTGTTATTTTAATTGGACCAATGTATGTAATAATTAGGCAACTTGGTCTTTTAAATACTTACATAGCTCTAATTATACCTAATACTGCATTTGCTCTTCCAATGACTGTGTGGCTTTTGTATGGTTATATGGAGGGAATACCTAAAAGCCTAGAGGAAGCAGCTATGATAGATGGCTGTACGAGACTTCAAGCTATAAGAAAGGTACTTATGCCACTACTTGCTCCAGGAATAATAACAGCAGGACTTTTTGCCTTTATAGTTTCTTGGAATGATTTATTATTTGCCCAGACCTTTATAACAAAGCCAGAACTTAGAACTTTATCTGTTGCCTTAACTACATATAAATCAGTATTCGAAACATTTTGGCATAAGATGATGGCTGCATCTGTAATCTCTGTTATACCTGTATTTGCTATTTTTATATTTATACAAAAGTATCTTGTAAAGGGTCTTACATCAGGAGGAGTAAAGGAATAATTTCAAAATGTATTTTAAATTCCCTAGATTTAATTCTAGGGAATTTTTGTATTATGAGGCTTTCTTATGGGAAGAATTTAGATGTTATAAAATTTAGGAGGTATATTAATGAAGGCTGTAACTTATCAAGGAAAGAGAAATGTAGAAGTTAAAGATGTTGAAGCACCAAAGATTCATAAATCTGATGATATTATAATCAAAGTAACAAGTACCGCTATATGTGGATCAGACTTACATCTAATTCATAACATGATACCTAATCTTCCTCATAATTATATTATAGGACATGAACCTATGGGGATTGTAGAGGAAGTAGGTCCTGAGGTAACAAGGCTTAAAAAAGGTGATAGGGTTATAGTTCCCTTCAATGTAAGTTGTGGGGAATGCTTTTTTTGTAAGCATGATTTAACATCTCAATGTGATAACTCTAATCCACATGGTGAGGTTGGTGGATTCTTTGGGTATTCTGACACATTTGGTGGGTATCCTGGAGGTCAGGCTGAATATATGAGAGTACCATATGGTAACTTTACTCCTTTTAAAATTCCAGAAAACTGTGAAGTAGAGGATGAGAAGCTATTACTTATGTCAGATGCTATGGCTACTGCTTATTGGAGCGTAGATAATGCAGGGGTTAAAAAAGGTGATACGGTTGTTGTACTAGGCTGTGGACCAGTAGGACTTTTAGCACAAAAGTTTGCATGGCTTTTTGGAGCTAAAAGGGTTATAGCTGTAGATTACATAGGTTATCGTTTAGAACATGCTAAAAAGCATAATAATGTAGAGATTGTTAACTTTGAAGAATATAAAGAAACAGGAGAATACATAAAGGAGATAACAAAGGGTGGCGCAGATGTTGTTATTGATTGTGTAGGTATGGACGGAAAGACTAATACAATTGAGAAAATAGCATCAAACCTAAAACTTCAAGGGGGAGCTATGAGTGGAATAACTATAGCAACTCAGGCGGTGAGAAAATGTGGAACCATTCAAGTAACAGGGGTTTATGGCAGTTTATATAACGCATTTCCATTTGGAGATATATTTAGCCGTAATATAAATCTAAGAACAGGTCAGGCGCCTGTAATTCCTTATATGCCAACCCTTTATAAACTTCTTTCTGAAGGAAAGGTTGATCCAAGTGATATTATTACTCACAAGCTAAATCTTGATGATGCCCCACATGGATACGAAATTTTTGATACGAAAAGCGATGGATGTATTAAAGTAATTCTTAAACCATAAGGTGTATGTACTACTGCATAACTAATAGTTAAATAAGGAGTGTGTAAGACTAATTTAATTTAGTTTTACACACTCTTTATTTAACTTGAATATTATAAAATATCATGAATTTAATAGGATGGTATTTTAATGAGTTCAAGAAAAGGTAGAGAAAAAAGGCAAAGGAAAAAACAAAAGAGTAAGGATATTGATAAAATCAGAATAGAATCAATTAAACTATATCCAGCACTAAGGAATGAGAAAGATGGAGCTATCTATGGATATATTGATTCTAAAGGGAATTTTGTTATAAAGCCTAAATACCAAATTGCCTATGACTTTAATGGGTCAGGTATAGGAATAGTTCAGGAAAATAAACTAATGGGTGGTATAAATACAAAGGGAGAGTATGTTATAAAACCTATTTATGATAGTATCAATCCATATAAAGAAGGACGCGCAATATATGTATTAAATGGCACTATGGGGGTTATAGATGAAGTAGGAAATATAATCACCAAGAAATCCTATAGCTTTATTAGCGATTATACTGGGGGAAGGGCTATTATAGGTGTTAGTAATCAAGATGGTTCTTATACCTATGGATACATTGATAGAGAAGGGAATGAGATAATTCCTCCAAAACTACTTGAGGCAAATGAATTTAATGATGATGTGGCTCTAGTTAAGGTGAAAGATGATGTTTATGGATTGATTAATAAAGAGGGAAAGCTTTTAAATACTTATAATTATGGGTATGTAAGTCAATATGGGGACGGGGTAATGGTTTTTGCTAATTCCTTTAATGGTCCATTTGGATATATAAATAGAGAAGGTAAGGTAGTTATTAAACCTATATACAAAGTAGCTACTGGTTTTAAAGATGGTGTTGCTATAGTAAGTACAGAAGAAGTTTACAACTTTAAATATGGTGTGATAAATCTAGAAGGCAAATATGTATTTACACCTATTTATAGTAAAATAGAACACTTAGGGGAAGGTAGATTAGCGCTTGGGATGCCTATTGGTGATGATAAAAATATAGGTACAAGTATATACGCTATTGGAGATACTACTGGTAAAAGGTTAAGTGATTTTAAATATCTAGTGGTAGGTGAATATGAGAAGGGGCTTTCATACGGGTCAGACAGTAATTATACATTTTTTATAGACAAGAATGGAAATATAGATAAGAGCCTTCCTATAGTAAAGGGAAGTGGTGAATTAAGATTTGTTAATGATATTATAAGAGCTAACATAGACTTTTCTCCATACTATCTAACTAGGTCAGGTAAGGTAATTTATAAACCAAATGATACTATAGTTCTTAGTCCTAAGTACTCAGCTACAAGGCTTAAATATAAGCCTAACATTAATTACTTAATATACTATCCAGAAGTTAAGGGAGTAACAGACAAGAAGACTGAAAAAGATATAAATCTTAGATTAAAGGAAATGTCTTATTTTAAACCCTATACTGAAGAAAATACAAAATCTCCAGAAACTATTAATCCAGATGATGTGTTAAATTATAATTATTATGGTGATTTTTCAGTTGAGTTCTTTAAGAAAAACTTGTTAGTTCTTAATTTAATAGGATATTACTATCCATTTGGTGCTGCACATGGAATGCCAAGTAAGAAAACACCTAGTATAGACCTAGTAACAGGCAAGTTTTATAGCCTAGGGGACTTATTTATGGGGGGAGTATATTGGGTAGGTGAACTAAATAAAATCATTGAGAATATGATAAAAACTGACCCACAATATAATGATCTGTTTGATAATGCTTTTAAAGGGATAACCCTTGATCAAAGTTTTTATATTGATGAAAATAATCTCTATATATATTTTCCACCATATGAATTAGCTCCATATGCAGCGGGATTTGTTACATTTAAAATACCATTTGTAGATATTCAAGGTATGATAAATAAAGAAGGAAGCTTTTACAAATCATTTAATATATAAATAAAATCCAACATAGGAGGATACCACCTATGTTGGATTTTCAAATTAGACTATTTTAGACCTCTTTTAAAGCTTCCGCAATCTGTACACTCAGTAGTACTTGCTTCATGTTCGTGCTTTACTACTTGTATCTTATCTAGAGTACAGTAGTCATCAGTTTTACAGTGAAACTGACATTCAGATACAATGCATCCTATGCTTGGGTTGTGGTTATGATCATGATTCATATTAAATTCCTCCAATAACTATAATATTTACATAGTTATTATGTTCTATTTAGCTATAATTATTCATTAGTTTATATAGAGAATCTACCAAGTGTAAAACTCATTATAAATATATAACACTTTTAATTAGATAAAACATATACTAAATTATAGTGAGAAAGAAAGAAGTGATTGGATTGAAAATAGAAGGAGATGCTACATTTTCAGTTATGACATGGAACATTTATTTAGGTGCGGATTTAACTCCTATGATAGCTGCAACTCCTATGCAAATCCCTCAAAGAGTTACAGAATTGTTTCGGCAATTCCTTGCGACAAATTTTCCAAGCCGTGCAAAGACTATTGCAAATCAAATTAGTTTAAATAAACCTGATATTATAGGATTACAGGAGGTAGCTATATGGGAACTAATTCCTCCTAATTCTAATAAAGTTGTATATGACTTTCTAGATATTCTTCTATATGAATTGAAATCTAAGGGAGTAGAATATGAAGTCGCCACACAGAATAAAAATGCAGAGGCTACACTTCCCAGTAGCGAAGGGAATTATATATGTCTAAAGGATCGAGATGTTATTTTAATTCGTAAAAATTCAGATTTAAAGATTACTAGAAAGTGGGAGTCAAACTTTAAAACTAATTTACAAGTTAATGTAATAGGACAGACAGTTTCTATTCGAAGAGGATGGTCAGCTGTTGATATTTCATTAAAAGGATATGATTTTCGAGTAGTTAATACTCATTTAGAACCATTTTCCCATGAAGTACAGGTTTCACAGGCAAATGAATTATTATTAGGTCCAGGAAAGACAAATCTTCCATTATTTTTTATAGGGGACTTTAACTCAAAAGCTGATAGAAGTAGTACAAAGACATATGAAAATTTAATTGCCTCAGGTTTTAAAGATATTTGGACTATTTCTGGGAAAGGTGATGGATTTACCTGTTGTCAGAACCCTGACCTTCTAAATGCAGATTCATATTTAAATGAGAGAATAGATTTTATATTATTAAAAAATAATATAAATCTTGATATTATTGAAGCAAAGTTAATAGGAGACTCCAAGGAAAGTAGAACAAAAACAAAACTTTGGCCATCTGACCATGCAGGTATAATTGGAAGGTTTAAGTTAAATATTCTTAAATAAAAACTACCCCTTATGTTTTAACATAAGGGGGTATCTTTTATACTAATTGCAATATATATTTAGTTTCTCCAAATATGCCACATAGCATTGTTTGTACCTCTAGCAAATACGTCGGTTCTATTTGGTCCCCAGGATACAGCAGCAGGGTCTGAAGTTATAATACCTCCAAGGTTTGACCAATTGCTCCAGCGTGAACCATTCCATGACATAGTCATTAATTGATTGTTTGTACCTCTAGCAAATACTTCAAGTCTATTTGGTCCTCTAGAGGAAACTGCAGGAGCTGAAGTTAACCTACCACCAAGGTCTTGCCAATTGCTCCAACGGGAACCATTCCACCATCTGTGAATAAGACGATCACCTTGTCCACGGGCAAATACATCGATTCTATTTTGCCCCCATGAAACAGCAGTAGGTGATGAAGTTAATCTGCCACCAAGACTTTCCCAGTTACTCCAGCGTGTTCCGTTCCACCATTTGTGCCAAAGAGCATTGTCAGAACCGCGCACAAAAGTATTTATTCTGTTAGGTGCAGTAGATGCAGCAGCAGGTGCAGATGTTAATACTCCACCAAGGCTTTCCCATCTACTCCAACGGGAGCCATTCCAAGATATATACCACATAGCATTATCTGTACCTCTAGCAAATACATTAACTCTATTGTTTCTAGATGAAACCGCAGCAGGAGAAGATGTTATTGTTCCACCAAGGCTTTGCCAATTACTCCACCTTGAGCCGTTCCAAAACTTATGAAATAGAGCTCTATCACTTCCTGCTACAAAAGTATCAAGCCTACCAGGTCCTTGAGAAGAAGCCCCTGGACCTGAGGATAAAACGCCACCAAGGTCTTCCCACTGGCTCCATCTGCCAGCTGTAGGAGGGGGAAGAAAGACATTTCTTTCTATAGTATGGTCTTCATCTCTAGTCTCATCGAAGAAATCATACTCATACAAGAAGTCATCAAATAGAACTTCACTAGAATCTTCAACATCATCAAAGTTCCTTATATGTTCATGTTCACGTGGGCAAGTAACTTCTTCAGGGCAGTAAGGACAATAATCAAGTTCATTATTAAACATTGGAAACCTCCCTAGATATTTCTTAGGATAAAAAACCTTCATAAATTATATATTATGATACAAATTTATAATTGTTACAGTAAATGCACATTAACTAGCTAAGGTTTATATACTATACAAAAAAATACCCTAATGTTAAGATATATAAATAAATTATGAAACTAATATAGAAGGGTTTGAGAATTTAAAATATGAACAAGAAATTTTGGTTAAGCAATGTTTTGTTAGAGAAGGGTTTTCAATATGAAAACAATCAAATTAGTGGTACTAAAACAAACTTAAATCATTTATTAATCGAGAATGACAAAATTGTAGATATTTTAGAGGGGAGTATACCTAAGGATGGTACGCTTGTCCTTGATGCGAAGGGACTTCTTGCAATACCTTCACTTGTTGAAAATCATATTCATTTAGATAAATGTCATTTTGGTGGACCATGGAAGGCCAGCACACCATTTACTAGTGTTTCAGATAGGATAAAAGAAGAAGAAGAATTTCTTCCAAGCTTCCTTGAACATACTACTGAAAGAGCAAAAAAGTTATTAGACCTTATTACAGGTTATGGGGTTACACATGCTAGAGTTCAATGTAATGTTGATCCTGTTGTAGGCCTTGGTAATATAGAAAGGGTTGTTGAAGCTTTAGATGCTTATAAGGAAAAATTAAGCTATGAGTTAGTAGCTTTTCCACAGCATGGACTATTAAGAAGTAATTCAGTGAAGTTTATGAAAGAAGCGGCGAGAAATGGTGTTAAGGTTGTAGGGGGACTTGACCCTGCAACTATAGATAACAATATTGAAGCATCTTTACAAAAGATGATGGAAATTGCAGTAGAATTTAATTCAGATGTAGATATACACCTTCATGATGGTGGGTCTCTTGGAATGTATACTATTAGAAGATTAACTCAAATAGTTGAAGAGGCAAAGTGGCAAGGAAGGGTAAATATAAGTCATGGATACTGTCTTGGAGATAGTCCTATAGAGGAAGTTAGTGATCTTGCTGAAATATTAAGAGATTTAGATATTAGTCTTGCAACAACCTCACCTATAGATGCACCTTGTCCTCCAATTCCTCTTCTTTATGAAAAAGGAGTAAAGTTAAGTATAATTAATGATAATATAAATGATCATTGGAGTCC
Organism: Clostridium cylindrosporum DSM 605; assembly: GCF_001047375.1. Taxonomy (NCBI): domain Bacteria; kingdom Bacillati; phylum Bacillota; class Clostridia; order Eubacteriales; family Clostridiaceae; genus Clostridium; species Clostridium cylindrosporum. The sequence goes on along the minus strand of NZ_LFVU01000024.1, from coordinate 110,655 downwards.
ATTTGGAACAGGAGATCTTCTACAACGAGCAAGTAGAATGGCAGAAAAGTTTGGATGGATTGATGAATATTCATTAACAAGAGCACTTGGATTTATAACTAATGGAGTAACACCTTTAGATAATAAAGGTGATGCTATGTGGCCAAGGATAGGGGACACAGCTAATATTATTTTAATTAATGCTTCCTGCTCAGCTGAAGCTGTTGCAAGAACATCAGAAAGAAAAGCTATTATACATAAAGGTTCCATTGTATCAGGTTCTATATAGATGAAGGGCACTTCGCTTAATTGTGAAGTGCTCTTTTCTTTTTTAACTGTATTTAAGGTTAATTGCCCAAGGTATGGTATAAAACCCTACTATGATGTAAATAATCATAGTAAAACAAGCCATGATAAGAAAGGAATAGTAAGATGTTATTAGAAAAGGTGTTAATTAAAAGAGGTATAAAGCAGTTTGATAATGTTAATTTTAGTATAAGGTTTAAAGATGGAGAGGAAATAAAAGTTGGAGATGGTGAATCAAAGTTTACCATTTTAGTAAATGATTCTATTAATAAAAAGGAATTTATGAAAAGTACATCTTTAGCCCTTGGGGAAGCGTATATGGATAGGGTACTTGATATTGAAGGAGATTTGTTTGAAGCTCTTAATATGATACTGAGTAAAATGGATAAGTTCTCATTAGACGAGAAAGCACTTAAGAAAATAATGTTTACATCTACATCTAAGGATAATCAAAAGGAAGAAGTATCATCACATTATGATATCGGAAATGATTTTTATAAACTATGGTTAGATAACACTATGAGCTATTCATGTGCATATTTTAAGGAAGACAATGATGATCTTTACAGTGCACAGTGTAACAAAATCAACTATATACTAAAGAAATTAAATTTACGTGAAGGGATGTCTCTACTGGATATAGGATGTGGATGGGGAAATCTCTTAATTACTGCAGCTAAAAATTATAAGGTTCGTGGAGTTGGTATTACTTTAAGTAAGGAACAATATAATAAGTTTCAAGAAAGAGTAAAAGAAGAAGGTCTTGAGGATTATATAGAAGTTAAGCTAATGGATTATCGTGATCTTAGAAAGTCAAATATGAAGTTTGATAGAATAGTTAGCGTTGGTATGCTTGAGCATGTAGGAAGAGACAATTACAATTTATTCTTTGAAAATGCAGATGCTATTTTAAATGATGGAGGAATGTTCCTTCTTCACTATATTAGCGGAAGAAAAGAGTATCCAGGAGACCCTTGGATTAAAAAATACATATTCCCAGGTGGTGTAATTCCAAGTTTAAGGGAGATTATAAATATTGGAGGAGAAAAGGACTTTTATGTTCAAGATGTAGAGAGTCTAAGACGTCACTATGTAAAGACTTTGCTTTGCTGGTATGATAACTTCAATAATGAAATGGACAAAATAAGCACTATGTTCGATGAACGTTTTATAAGAATGTGGGAATTATATCTATGTTCATGTGCGGCAGCATTTAATAATGGTGTAGTTGATTTGCATCAAATAGTATTTACTAAGGGAATATGTAATGATATTCCAATGACAAGAGAACATCTATATAGGTAGATATTTATAATAGAGTACTTTGCTATGAATTAAAATATCGAATAAGGAAGAAAAAAGTCATTTAAAAAAAGTATAGACAGCAGAAAGCCTTGATACTACAGGTTTTTTGCTGCTTTTTTTATGCAAAATTAATAGTTGTACTAGCAAAAGTATATAGGTAGTTTCTATGATAAAAGGAGACAGTATACAACTATTCTTACATCAATTGACTGGCAAAATCCTATAAACTATAATTGCCTTAACAAATATGGATGGTGGATAAAAAGTCATAAGTTCATTGTTCGTATTATTATTTAGAAATAAATTTTTTAAAAGTGGTGGATTGGAAATTTGTTAATTTGGCATGAATTGAAATTATGTCAGTTTTATTTCAAGGAGGGATTAGGAATGGAAGAAAAAATTCTTACAACATGTCCATATTGTGGTACAGGCTGTCAGTTGTATCTAGTTGTTAAAGATGGAGAAATTATTAGAGCTGAAGGAGCAGATGGAAGAACAAATGAAGGAACGCTATGTTTAAAGGGGCGTTATGGATGGGACTTCCTAAATGATCCAAAGCTTGTGTCAGGAAGAATTAGAAAGCCTATGATAAAGAAAAATGGAAAATTTGAAGAAGTATCATGGGATGAGGCTATAAAATATACTGCAGAAAGACTAACTGAAATTAAGAAAAAGTATGGACCAGATTCTATAATGATAGCAGGTTCAGCTAGAGGGCCAGGAAATGAATCTAACTATGTACTTCAAAAATTCGGTAGATGTGCAATTGGAACCAATAACATAGATCACTGTGCTAGAGTTTGCCATGGACCTTCAGTTGCAGGACTTGAAGCTACACTAGGTGGTGGAGCAATGACGAATTCAATACCAGAAATTGAAGATGCAAAGCTTATAATGGTATTTGGATATAATCCAGCAGAAGCTCACCCTGTAGTTGCTAGAAGAATTGTTAGAGCTAAGGAAAAGGGAGCAAAGCTTATAACAGCTGATCCTAGAATGACAGAAAGTGTTAGAATATCTGATCTTTGGCTTCAACTAAAAAATGGTACAAACATGGCTTTAGTTAATGGATTTGGACATGTACTAGTTAATGAAGGACTTTACAACAAGGAATTTATTGAAAAGTATACAGAAGGTTTTGAAACATATAAAAAACAAGTAGAAAAGTACACTCCTGAATACGTTGAAAGTATTACAGGGGTTAAGGCTGAGGATATAAGAACAGCTATGAGGGAGTATGCTGCTACAGATGAAGCTATGATTCTTTATGGAATGGGAGTTTGTCAATTCTCACAAGCTGTTGATGTTGTTAAGGGACTTGCAGCACTTCCACTACTAACAGGAAAGCTTGGAAGACCAAATGTTGGTATAGGACCTGTTCGTGGACAAAACAATGTTCAAGGTACATGTGATATGGGAGTTTTACCAGCTGACCTTCCAGGATACCAAAAGATTACAAATGAGGAAGCAGTTCAGAAGTTCGAAAAAGCCTGGGGTGTTACACTTCCTAGAAAAATAGGAACTCGTATAACTGAAGTTCCTCATGCAGTACTAGATGATAATAAGCTTAAGGCTTACTACATCATGGGTGAAGATCCAGTTCAAAGTGATCCACATGCTTCAGAAATAAGAGAAACTATGGAAAAACTTGAATTTGTAGTTGTTCAAGATATATTCATGAATAAAACAGCTATGTATGCAGATGTTATACTTCCAGCTACTTCATGGGGTGAACATGAAGGAATATATAGCTGTGCAGACAGAGGATTCCAAAGAATTAGGAAAGCAGTTGAACCAAAGGGTGATGTTAAGGTAGATTATGAAATAATCTGCGAGCTTTCAACAGCTATGGGATATCCTATGAGCTATAATAATACTGAGGAAATATGGAATGAACTTATAAGTCTTTCTCCACTATTTGCAGGTGCAACATATGAAAAGATAGAAAGACTTGGAAGTGTTCAATGGCCATGTCCTAATGAAGAAAGTAAAGGCTCACCTTATTTATATGAAGGAAACCTATTTACAACTCCTAATAAGAAGGGGGTTTTATTTGCTACAGAGTGGAGAGAGCCAGGAGATAAGATAAATGAAGAATATCCTCTTGTACTTTCAACAGTTAGAGAAGTAGGGCATTATTCAGTTAGAACAATGACAGGTAACTGTAGAGCACTAACTACTCTGGAAGATGAACCAGGATATATCCAAATGAGTCCTGAGGACGCTAAGGAACTTGGGATAAAGGATGGAGAGCTTGTTAAGATAAGTTCAAGACGTGGAAGCATAGTAAGTAGAGCACTAGTTACTGGAAGAGTTAAGAAAGGTGCAACTTACATGACGTACCAATGGTGGGTTGGAGCTTGTAATGAGTTAACAAGTGGTCATTTAGATCCTATAAGTAAGACACCAGAATTTAAATACTGTGCAATTAAGGTTGAAAGAATAGAAGATCAGGTCGCTGCAGAAAAGAAAGTTAAAGAAGAATATGATGAGCTTAAGAAGCAATTTGGAGCAATAAAATAGCCTCGAATGTAGTAGAATGACAGTTTTTGCTTCAGCTAAACTTTAACATTATGTTAATTAGAATATATTTGATCTAAAAATTTACAATTTATGTTTGTAATTTTTTAAAAATCCATTTAATGGCCCCTTTAACAGTAACATAGCTATAAACCCTTTAAAATAAGGACGTTACTCTAATTGACTATGAAATTGTTATAGATTATAATGATAGTAAACAGATAGTACTACTTCATATTATAATAGCTTATGAAGTAGTACATTATATCGACAAATTTTTGGAGCTAGTATTATTTTATATATCTATATAAGCTGATATGGTAATTAAGTAATGCTTTATAAGCATATCGGTTGTAATTGTTAAAAAGGGGGAAATGTCAATGGAAAAGAAAGTGTTGACGGTATGTCCATATTGCGGAGCAGGCTGTAAACTAAACCTTGTTGTTAAAGACGGACAAGTTATAAGAGCAGAAGCAGCAGACGGTAGAACAAATCAAGGAACACTATGTCTAAAAGGACGTTATGGATGGGATTTCCTAAACGATCCTAAGCTAATATCAGGAAGATTAAAGAATCCTATGATAAGAAAAGGTGGAAAACATAGTGAACTTGAAGAAGTATCATGGGATGAAGCTATAAGCTTTGTTGCTGAAAAGCTAAATAAAATAAAGAAAGAATATGGTCCAGACTCAATAATGGTTGCAGGTTCAGCCAGAGGACCAGGAAATGAAGCAAATTATGTAATCCAAAAGTTTGCAAGAGCAGCTATTGGAACTAACAATATAGACCACTGTGCGAGAGTCTGACATGCGCCTTCAGTAGCAGGTCTTGCTACAACACTTGGTGGCGGTGCCATGACAAACTCAATACCAGAAATTGAAGATACTGATCTATTATTTGTATTTGGATACAACGCAGCAGATTCACATCCAATCGTTGCTAGAAGAGTAGTTAGAGCAAAAGAAAAGGGTGCTAAGATAATCAGCGTTGACCCAAGAATGACTGAAACAGGTAGAATATCTGACATGTGGCTTCAGCTTAAAAACGGAACAAACATGGCATTAGTTAATGCTTTTGGTAACGTTTTAATCAATGAAGGTCTTTATAATAAAGAATACGTTGAAAAATACGCTGAAGGTTTTGAAGAATATAAGAAGACAGTTGAAAAGTATACTCCTGAGTATGCTGAAGAAATTACAGGTGTTAAGGCTGATGACATCAGAGAAGCTATGAGAGCTTACGCTGGAGCTAAAAATGCTATGATTCTTTACGGAATGGGTGTTTGCCAATTTGCTCAAGCGGTTGATGTTGTTAAGGGTCTTGCAGCACTACCTATATTAACAGGAAACCTTGGTAGACCAAATGTTGGTATAGGACCAGTTCGTGGGCAAAACAACGTTCAAGGAACTTGTGATATGGGGGTACTACCTAATGAATTCCCAGGATATCAAAAGGTTACTGACGATGCTGCACGTGAAAAATTCGAAAAGGCTTGGGGAGTTAAGCTTTCAGGAGAAATCGGTATGAAGCTAACAGAAGTACCTCATGCTGCGATTGAAGATCACAGAGTTAAGGCTTACTACATTGTTGGAGAAGATCCAGTACAAAGTGATCCTTACACAAGTGAAATTATAGAAACTCTTGAAAACATAGACTTCGTTGTTGTTCAAGATATATTCATGAACAAAACAGCTATGTATGCTGACGTTATACTTCCATCTACTTCTTGGGGAGAGCATGAAGGAGTATACAGCTGTGCTGATAGAGGATTCCAAAGATTCCATAAGGCAGTTGAACCTAAGGGTAATGTAAAAACTGACTGGCAAATAGTTTCAGAAGTATCTACAGCTATGGGATATCCTATGAGCTACAAGAATACTGAAGAAATTTGGAATGAACTTCTAAGCGTTGCTCCACTATTTGCAGGTGCAACATACGAAAAGCTTGAAAAACTTGGTGGTGTTCAATGGCCATGTGCTACAGCGGAAAGTAAGGGTACACCATACCTATATGAAGGTAACAAGTTTACAACTCCAACAGGAAAGGCACAACTAGTAGCGGCTGAATGGAGAGAGCCAGGCGATAAGCTAACAGAAGAGTTCCCACTTATACTTTCAACAGTTAGAGAAGTTGGACACTACTCAGTTAGAACAATGACAGGTAATTGTAGAGCACTAACTGAACTTGCTGATGAGCCAGGACTAATCCAAATCAACCCAGAAGATGCTAAGAAGTACAAAATAAAGGATGGAGAACTAGTTAAGGTAACTTCAAGACGTGGAACTACTATAACTAGAGCATCAATTACTGAAAGAGCTAAGAAGGGTGCAACTTACATGACTTACCAATGGTGGGTAGGAGCATGTAATGAACTAACAAGTGGTCACTTAGATCCTGTAAGTAAGACACCAGAGTTTAAGTATACTGCTGTTAAGCTTGAAAAGATTGATGATCAAGTAGCAGCTGAAAAAGAAATTGTAGATAGATACAATGACTACAAGAAGAAGTTCGGTGCTAAGGTAGCGGAATAAATATAGATAAGCCCTAAAAAGTAAGAGTGGTTATTGCCAATACTGTAAGGTAGATTATAATGTAAAATTATATCTTTAAAGTATATAGTTTAAAGGAGATAGGTTATATGGAAAATATATTCTCAAGAAAAAAAAGAGGACAAAAGATTATCTCGATTGTTTCTACAGTTTCAGGATGTGGTAAAACCACTCTTATTGAGGGTTTAATCCCAATTTTCAAGAAAAGAAACTATACAGTGGGAGTATTGAAGCATGATGCCCATAATATTGACATAGATAAAGAAGGAAAGGACAGCTATAGATTTACCCATGCAGGTGCAGATAATGTAGTAGTTGCAGGTGCAGAAAAAGTGGTAATGATACAGCAAGTTAAGGAAGAGAAGCAACTTGAAGAGCTTTTTCCTCTTTTCCAAGATATAGATATATTAATATTAGAAGGCTTCAAGCATAATAAGTTCACTAAAATAGAAGTGCATAGAAAAGGGGTAGGGGAAGGACTGTTTTATAATAATCCTTCTACCGATAAATCAAAGTTTCTAGCAATTGCTAGTAATGAGAAACTTGATGTAGATATTCCAGTGTTAGATTTAGATAATATCTTTGATATAGCAGATTTTATCGAAAGAGACATGCATAGACATGATTAAGTATAAATTGAAATATCTATATTAATATAATCATAAATTCTTGTACTGTAATAAATATTTAGTATTGAAGGTGAAGAGGAAATGAGTACAGTTAATTCTTTTATTAAATTAGACCCAGCTAAATGTATTGATTGTGGAGCTTGTCAAGCTGCATGTTTAAATTTCCACGGAAAGTTAGGAAATGTTAGAGAAGGGAAAGAAAAAGGACTAATCGTTATTAATTGCCAACATTGTGAAAATGCTCCTTGCGGAAATTCATGTCCAGTGGATGCAATAACTCAAGGTCCAAATGGAATTGAAATTAATGACGACCTATGTGTAGGATGCGGTTCATGTGAAAGAGCATGCCCATTTAATGCAATATTAATGCTTGATAGAAAGTATGATGAAAATACAGATCCTAATGTTAAAAGATATAGAAGAATAGCCCATAAATGTGACCTATGTGAGGGAATGAAGGGCAACAAGTGTGTTGAATTCTGTCCAACTGCTGCTTTAACTCTTGTAAATCCAATGGAAGAACAAGAAAAGAAGGCAATAAAAATAGCTAACACTATGGCGCCAAAGAAGTAATTTTAGCTTTAAGAGGGAGATGTATAAAATGAGTTATGTAATAGCAGATCCTAAAAAATGTATAGGATGTAAAACTTGTCAAATAGCTTGTGTTGAAGCACATTCAGATAATAATATCTTTTTAGCTGAAGGAGATCTAGGATTTAATCCTCGTCTAAAGATTATAAAAACTGAAAAGGTTACTACACCAGTTCAATGTAGACAATGTAAAATTGCTCAATGTGTTAAGGCATGTCCAAATGGATCATTAGCACATGATGAAAATGGCATTGTAATTGTAAATGAAGAAACATGTATAGGATGCAAAAAGTGTGTTGTAGCATGTCCTTTTGGAGCAATGTATATGGGAACTGTATATAAGGATGGAGAAAAGGTTCAACAACCTGTACTTCAAGTAAAAACTGAAGGAAAACTTGAACCAAAGACAAAGGTAGTAGCTCTTAAATGCGATACTTGTAAGGGTAGAGAAGGTGGACCAGCTTGTATAGAAGCATGTCCAACAAGAGCGCTATATATAAAAGAATAATATAACAAAAGCTATCCTATATTAATATAGGATAGCTTTTTATATTTCCAGTTTTTAAAAATAAAGTTAATGTATAGCTAGGAAAAAGCAAAAATAACAAAGCCAATGGTTTTATGTAGTACCATAGGCTTTGTTATTACAAGTTTTATCTGATATCAATTTAAGTTCCTGCACAAATCCTTTATAAGTTACAAGTAACATTAGTTTATATATTATGGATATAGATGAAACAATAGTGAATGAAGAATGGGTATTAGCTGAATTTACATGTAAAATATAATTTACATGTTGCATACCTGTAATTATCAGATTAACTAAATTAGAAGCTAATACAAGTTTGTACCTAAAGTTATTTAATGTATCAGTGGTTTTATTTAAATAGATATTAAATAAAAATAAAGTCATTAAAAGGTTTGAGACTACAGTTGCTACATTAAATAATGTTAAGGTTGTAAATAATGTACTCATAGCAGGAAGAAAATGCCCAACAAAATTAACTATATCGTATATAACTAACAATAAAAATGAAAATATACCTAGAAGATTAATTTTACAGCCTAGGTCGCTATTTTCTGTGTATTTAAATAAACTATATAATGAAATCAGTAAGAATAAAGGGCCAACGAGATAAAGGAAAGAGAATAATATGTCTCTGTTATAAAAAACATTAAATATAGATAAAAATTTTAATATGGATCCAGTTATCATAGTTCCAATACCTAATAGACCAAACTTTATTGATTTTTCAATAGGCATATTATAGTCCTCCAAAAGAATAGTATATAAGTTAAAAAATGTTAATAGTTCATATATAAAATTATAATGATAGATATGGGTAATTACAAGTATAGATGAGTAATTAATGCTAGTATTGGAAAATTTTATATTCATTTAATAATTATTTCCTATAAGAAACAAAGTGTACTATAGTATACATTCTCCTTTTGAGAAGGTTGTTTTGTAAATTATATAAGAATTATATAAGATTAAATTTAAAAAGTCCTTTCTGAAACATGGCTTATTCAGAAAGGACCTACCAATTAAGGTTAGTTGGTATGAGTTTGGAATAGTTTTATTATTGACTATAAAATTCTATAATATACATATATTTCTTACGAAATTTATAGTTATTTCTAGAAGGGAAAAGTGTTAGAGGATATTATAATTATTACTATTGACATATAAAGGATATATAACTTATAATACAACTTATATATAACTTAAAATAGCTATGATAAGAACAGTAGGCTTTGGAGGTAGCATAAAGCGAGCTAGTGATGGTGTAAGACTAGTTGTGGAACCTTAGCTGAAAAACATCTTGGAGCTTCTAATCGAAATTATGATTAAAGTAGACTTAGACGTATCTGCAACGTTATAAGCAGAGGGTATCGATTTTATCTGTACCTTTAGGAGTGTGCAATATGCAAACTAGGGTGGTACCACGGAAACACAGCCTTTCGTCCCTTTTATGAGGATGAGGGGCTTTTTTATATGTTCAATCGAAATTTTTAAGGAGTGAATCTAATGAGAAGATTAGTTGTACCAAAGAATTATACTTCTAAACTAAACGTTAAAGAAACAGAAGTAGCAATAAAACTTATTAAGGACTTTTTTGAAAGATCCCTTGCTGAAAATTTAAATCTTATGAGAGTTTCAGCTCCACTGTTTGTTAAGTGTAATACAGGTCTTAATGATACCTTAAATGGAGTAGAAAGACCGGTTAGTTTTGATGCTAAGGGTGTTGATGATTGTGACCTTGAAATAGTACAATCACTTGCTAAGTGGAAGAGAATGGCCCTTAAGCATTATGATTTTAAGGTAGGGGAAGGTCTTTATACTGACATGAATGCCATAAGACGTGATGAAGACCTTGATAATATTCATTCTTACTATGTTGACCAATGGGACTGGGAGAAGGTTGTTTCAAAGGAAGAAAGAAATGAAGAGTATTTAAAGAATACTGTTAAAGGAATATATAAAGCTTTCAAGGATACTGAAAGTTTTATTTCTGAAAAATACTCTTACATCGAAAAAATTCTACCAGAGGAAATAACATTTATTACAAGTCAAGAGCTTGAAGATAAGTATCCTACTTTAACATCAAAGGAAAGAGAACATGCTATAGCTAAGGAAAAAGGAGCTGTTTTCATAATGAAAATAGGAGGGGTTCTAAAGTCAGGTGAAAAGCATGATGGAAGAAGTCCTGATTATGATGATTGGAATTTAAATGGAGATTTACTTTTCTGGTATGAGCCTCTTGAAATTGGACTTGAACTTTCATCAATGGGAATCAGAGTAGATGAAGAAGCCTTAGCTTCTCAATTAAAACTTGCAGGATGTGAAGAAAGGGAATCACTTCCATTCCATAGTATGTTATTAAACAAGGAACTTCCGTATACAATAGGTGGAGGAATAGGACAATCAAGAATATGTATGTACTTCCTAAGAAAAGCACATATTGGTGAAGTTCAAGCAACAGTTTGGGATCAAGAAACTATACAAGGATGTTCACAAAATAACATAAACCTATTATAAAAAGGTGTCACTTATATGTTTTACAATAATTGTTATTGCAATTATTGATTTTATAAAATTCATTTTTAAAAACTTACTATACTTTATTATAGATTTTTTAAAAAATAGTATACCTTTTATAAAAACATAAACAAATACCTTGAACCTATTGAAATTAAGGGGATAAACAAGTATAATATACTAAAATGTAAAGATAGAGAGCAATGCTTTTAATATAAAATGTTATAATTTGGCGAGGTGATAGGAATGAAATTTAATAAAGTGCTTGTTGCAAATAGAGGGGAAATAGCTATTAGAATATTTAGAGCGTGTAACGAACTTGGAATTAGAACGGTAGCTATATATTCAGAGGAAGACAAGAGAGCGTTATTTAGAACTAAAGCAGATGAGGCCTATCAAATTGGACATAATAAAGGACCAATTGATGCTTACCTTAGCATAGATGAGATTATACATCTAGCAAAGAAGAAAGGTGTAGATGCAATACACCCTGGATACGGCTTCCTTTCAGAAAATCCAGAGTTTGCAAGAAAGTGTGAAGAAAACGGTATTGAATTTATAGGACCTACAGGAGATATGATGGACTCTCTAGGTGACAAGATTCAATCAAAGCTAGTTGCTAAATCAGCAGGCGTTCCTACTATTCCAGGAGTAGAAAAGCCTATACAATCAGAAAATGAAGCAATTGAGTTTGCAAATACATGTGGTTACCCAGTTATGCTTAAGGCAGCAGCTGGTGGTGGCGGACGTGGAATGAGAATAGTTAGAGAAGAAAAGGATTTACTAGAATCATTTAGAAGCGCACAAAATGAAGCTAAGAAAGCATTTGGTATAGATGATATATTCATAGAAAAGTATCTAGAAAGACCAAAGCATATAGAAGTTCAAATACTTGGAGATAAGTATGGAAATATCGTACATCTATATGAAAGAGATTGTTCTATTCAAAGAAGACATCAAAAGCTTGTAGAGTATACGCCAGCTTTCTCTCTTCCAATAGAACTAAGAGAAAAGATATGCCAAGATGCTATTAAGATAGCAGCAGCGGTTGATTATAGAAGTGCAGGTACTGCAGAATTCCTTGTTGATGCAAATGGAGATCACTACTTTATAGAAATGAACCCAAGAATACAAGTTGAGCATACTGTAACAGAAATGGTTACAGGAGTTGACATAGTTCAAGCACAGCTTCAAGTTGCTCAAGGATATGCACTTAATTCACCTGAAATAGGAATAGCATCACAGGATGATGTTTCTGTTAGAGGTTATTCAATCCAATGTAGAATTACTACAGAAGACCCTGCAAACAACTTTGCACCTGATACTGGTGATATTGATATGTATAGAACAAGTTCAGGTTTTGGGGTAAGACTTGACGGTGGTAATGGATTTACAGGGGCAACTATAAGCCCATACTATGATAGTCTTCTAGTTAAGATTATTTCACATGGTAGATCATTTGATGAGGCTATAAGAAAGGCTAAAAGATCAATTAGAGAAACAACTATTAACGGTGTTAAAACTAATGCAGGTTTCCTAATTAACGTTCTTAGCCACGAAAACTTTGCAAATGGTTCATGTACAACTAAGTTTATAGAACTTAATCCAGAACTACTTGACATTGCACCTAAGGAAGACAGAGAACTTAAAGTTCTTAACTTTATAGGAGAAAAAATAGTTAATGAAGGAAAACGTGGACATGCAGAATTTGATGTTCCAGTTATTCCTAAATTCGATAGAGTAGAAAACCTTTCAGGAACTAAGCAAATACTTGAAGCTAAGGGGCCAGAGGGAGTAGTTGAATACATTAAGAGCCAAGAAAAGCTACTTCTTACTGACAGTACTATGAGAGATGCTCATCAATCACTTATGGCTACAAGACTTAGAACTAAGGATATGATTGAGGTTGCAGAACCTATAGCGCATCTTGCTAAGGATTTATTCTCACTAGAAATGTGGGGAGGAGCAACATTTGACGTTGCGTATAGATTCCTTAAGGAAGATCCATGGGAAAGATTAAGACAAATAAGAGAAAGAGTTCCAAATATACTTCTTCAAATGCTAGTAAGAGGAGCAAATGCGGTAGGATATAAGAACTATCCAGATAACGTTATTAGAGAATTCATTAGAAAGTCAGCGGATTCAGGAATTGACGTATTTAGAATATTTGATTCACTAAACTGGCTAAAGGGTATGGAAGTTGCAACTGATGAAGTTATTAAGTCAGGAAAAATTGCGGAAGTTTGTATGTGCTATACAGGGGATATACTTGATGAATCAAAATCAAAGTATACTGTAGAATACTATGTAAACCTTGCTAAGGAAATTGAAGCAATGGGAGCACATATTCTTGGAATTAAGGATATGTCAGCACTGCTTAAGCCATATGCAGCTTATAAGCTTGTAACTGCACTTAAGAAGGAAATTTCAATTCCAATACACCTTCATACTCATGATACAACAGGAAATGGTGTAGCCACAATTATAATGGCAGCAGAAGCTGGAGTTGATATAGTAGATACTGCATTTAATAGTATGGCAGGACTTACAAGTCAACCAGCACTAAATTCTATAGTTGCAGCTCTTAAGAATACTAAGAGAGATACGGGGATGGATATTGATTCACTTCAAGCAATTTCAGATTACTGGGATGCTATAAGACCTATATATGCTGATTTTGAATCAGATCTTAAGGCAGCATCAGCTGAAATCTACAAGTACGAAATACCTGGAGGACAATATTCAAACCTTAAGCCTCAAGTTGAAAGCTTTGGACTTGGACATAGATTTGATGAAGTTAAGAGCATGTACAAAGAAGTTAATGATATGATTGGTGATATAGTAAAGGTTACTCCATCATCTAAGATGGTAGGTGATATGGCTATATTCATGGTTAAGAATGATTTAACTTCAGAGAATATACTAGAAAAGGGAGAATCACTTGCATTCCCAGATTCAGCAGTGGATTACTTTAAGGGAATGATGGGTCAACCAGAAGGTGGATTCCCAGAAGAACTTCAAAAAATCGTTCTTAAGGGAGAAGAAGCTATTACATGTAGACCAGGTGAACTTCTACCAGCGGAAGATTTTGATAAGATTTTAGAATATCTAAAGGAAAAGCATGGTATAGAGCCAACTATGAAGGATGCTCTAGCATATGCATTATATCCAAAGGTGTTTGATGAATATCTTGAATTTATAAATAAAAATGGAGACTTCTCAAGAATAGGAAGTGCTACATTCTTCCACGGAATAAGTGAAGGAGAAACAGCTGAAGTAGAAATAGCTGAAGGAAATATTCTTCTTATTAAACTTCTTAAGGTGTTAAAACCAGATAGAGAAGGAAATAGAACGCTTATATTCGAAGTTAATGGATATAGAAGAGAAATCAAGATTAAGGATAAGCAAAGTGCAGCTAAGGGTGAGGAAGCATTTACTAAGATGGCGGATCCTGAAAACAAACTTGATATCGGGGCTAGTATCCCAGGTAACGTACTAAAGGTACTAGTTAAAGAAGGAGATGTAGTTGAAGAAAATCAAAGTCTTGTAATTATAGAGGCTATGAAGATGGAAACTAACATTACTTCAAAGGTATCAGGAGTTGTTGAGTCAGTAATAGTTAAGGAAGGAAGCCAAGTTAAGTCAGGTGAACTTCTAATAAAACTAAAAGAACAATAAGAATAAATAAAGACTGTTGAAGATATCTTCAACAGTCTTTTTATATTGCCATTTTGATTAATCACGTTTAGTTATTGTTGGTGTTCCACCATTAAATATCTCATTCCAATTAAGGAATAGATTAAGTATTATAGCTGATATACTACATGTAACAATACCACTTTCAAATACCATCTTTGCGTAACTTGGGAATCCTGCAACAATAGACGGAACCATAGTAACTCCAAGTCCAAGTGCTATAGAAACTCCAGCAACAAGCATGTTAGATGTTCTTGAGAAGTCAACCATTTGAAGATTTCTAATTCCTGATATGGCAACCATACCAAATAGTGCAATCATAGCACCTCCAAGTACTGAGGTAGGAATAACGGTTGCTATAGCGGCAAGTTTTGGTAGCATACCAAGTATTATAAGAATAAAACCACCTGTAACTACTACAAATCTACTTCTAACTCCTGTTAATGCAATAAGTCCGATGTTTTGTGAGAATGTAGTGTATGGGAATGAGTTAAACACCCCACCAACTATTTGAGCAAGTCCTTCGGCACGAAGACCCTTTCCAACATCATCTCCAGTTATTTCTTTTTCACATACGGTACCTGCTGCAAAGAAAACTCCTGTTGATTCTATCATACTAATAACTGCAATTATACACATAAGAACTATTGGTATGAAGTGGAACTCTGGTGTTCCAAAGTAAAATGGGGTTGCAACTCTAAACCAAGGCTCTTGCCCTACTATTGAGAAATCTACCATTCCCATAAAAGCTCCTATGATAGTACCAACTATAATTCCAAGTAAAACCGATATGGATTGGAAGAAGCCATGGAAAAATCTATTAACAACTATTATAAATATAAGAACGAAAAACCCGAGTAAAAGGTTTCTAGCGCTTCCAAAGTCCTTTGCTCCTTGACCTCCACCTAGATTGTATATACCTACATTAATAAGTGAAAGACCTATAACTGTTATTATTGAACCAATAACAACAGGTGGAAAGAATTTAAGAAGATATTGAAAGAAATATGAAGCTATAAGTACAAAAATACCACTAGCGATAATAGATCCATAAATTGACCCTATGCTAAATTTTGTACCAATGATTATCATAGGTGCAACTGCTTGGAAAGCACAACCTAATATAACAGGTAGCCTAATTCCTGCGAATTTACCTATACCAATTGATTGGATTAAAGTAGCTATACCACAAGTGAAAAGGTCTGCTGCTACTAAATAAGCTATCTGCTCTGGAGTCATGCCGATTCCCTTACCTATAATCATAGGTACAATAATAACTCCGGCGTACATAGCAAGAACTTGTTGAAGTCCTAAGGGCAGAAGTTGGTAAAGTGGTAACTTTTCATTTACCTTGTCTACTGTATGATTTTGCATCGTAACGATACCCCCTTTTTAATTAATATAAAAAGTATAAAAATAAAGAATATATAATAAAAGTATATCCCTAATAAAAAAAAGTAGTCAATGGAAATAGAGTTTCTTTGTATTAATTGAAAATCACTATTAATTTATAGATATTATTAATGTTCGTACAAGGGGAGAAAAAATTAATATATTAGGTTTTAAGTTAACCAAAAAGAGCTAAATTTATACTCAAAGTAGAAGTAAATAATAGGGTTAGTGGAAAAGTTAACAAATTTTGAACATGAAAAGAAAAGCTATCAAGTTTCTGATAGCTTTTCTTTATAGTTACATAATAATTTAAAGTGAATGTTCATCTGGTAAAACCATTTCAGGCTTTACATTGCCTTTTAATTCATTCCAGTTAAGTAGTATATTAAGAAGTATAGCAACTATACTACCTGAAACTATTCCACTTTCAAAAAACAGTTTTAAGTTCTTAGGGAAAAAGGCGAAAAGGTCTGGGGTAATTGAAACCCCAAGTCCAACTGCGATAGAACAAGCTGCAATTAACATATTAGATGTTTTGGTAAAATCAACAACAGATAATGTTTTAATTCCTGATATAGCAACCATACCAAACAATGCAATCATAGCACCTCCAAGTACACAAGGAGGTATTATTGTAGCGATTGCAGCAAACTTAGGAATAGTACCAAGAATAATTAAAATAATTCCTGCAGATACAACAACATATCTACTTCTTACTTTAGTAAGAGCTATAAGACCAACGTTTTGAGAAAATGTAGTATATGGGAATGCATTAAATATACCCCCTAGAACCTGAGCAATTCCTTCAGCGCGTATACCTTTTACAATATCCTTTTCCTCTATTTTCTTTTCGCAAACATTTCCTGTTGCAAAAAATACTCCAGTTGATTCTATCATACTAACAAGTGACACTAGGCATAGGGTAAATATAGCTGCTGGTACGAACTTAGGGAAACCAAAGTAAAATGGTGTAACAATATTAAGCCATGGTTCATTTACAATATTATCAAGGCTAACTATGCCTGCTAGATAGGCAAGGATTGTACCAGATATAATACCTATTAAAACAGATATGGTTTGCATAAATCCTTTGAAAAACTTGTTAGATAAAATTATGATTAACAAAGTAAAAATTCCAATTCCAATGTTTTGAAGACTTCCAAATGTTTTTGAGGCAGTAGCCTGTGCACCTCCACCTAAATTATTAAAAGCAACACCAATAAGAGATAGTCCAATGATTGTAATAATCGAACCTATAACAACGGGTGGGAAGAATTTAAGAAGCTTACCGAAAAAGTATGCTGCAAAAAGTACAAATATCCCAGAGGAAATAATTGAACCGTAAATAGCTTCTATTCCATAGTCTTTTCCAATTGAAATCATTGGGAATACAGCTTGAAAGGCACAGCCTAAAACAACAGGAAGACGAATACCTGCGAAGTTCAAAATACCTAGAGTTTGAATTAAAGTTGCAATACCACAGGTGAAAAGATCTGCAGCAACAAGATAGGCTAATTGCTTTGGATTAAGACCTATACCTTGACCAACGATAATAGGAACTATAACAGCACCTGCATACATCGCAAGTACATGTTGAAGTCCCAAAGGAATTAACTGACTAACTGGTAATTTCTCATTTAATTTGTCAATACTTTGGGTTTGCATAAAATACCTCCTAAAAACTTATTAAATTATAAAAAGTAAAAGTTATTAAAAAGTGCATCTGATGTGATGGAGATGAGTATTTTGAAGATATACCTATATTTATGCATTTGTGTATTTAATATATTACATTTTAGATTATTAAATAAATAAAATATTAATAAATTATTAAAAAAATGTTATCATTTATTATAAGTTAGAAGATGTATATTGAAATTGATATTTTATTGACTAAATGGTATCTTTAATCTATTAGAAAAATGATAGATAAAGAATGATTGAATACTTATAAAGGTGATGAGTGTAATGATAAAAAATGGAGTTACAATTGATGATATTTTGAAAATGGAATGTATGAAAGAATCAAGACTTGTGGCAGGTTCTGGAGGAGAGAATAATATTATTACACAGGTAAATGTAATGGCAGATCCAGATGTTCTTAACTGGGTTGATGAGGGGGAACTTCTTTTAACAACAGCATATTCTTTTAATGCTGATAATATGGAAGAACAAATGAATCTTATTAAAGAATGCTCTAAGAAAAAGTTAGCAGGTATAGGAATTAAAATATATCCTTATCTTAATAGTCTTCCAGATGAGGTAATTCAATTAGCCAATGAACTAAAGTTTCCTATAATAGATCTTTATTATGCAACAGCACTTTCGGATATAATTACCCCTATTTTTAGAGAAATATTTAATAGACAAGCTTATATTTTACAAAAAATAGAAAGTATTCATAAGCAAATGACAAACGCAATACTTATGGGAGCTAGTGTTGAGGATATGGCAAATGTTATATTTGACCATATTAAAAATCCTATATTTGTAAAACTTGACTTTCCAGAAAAATCTATATATAAGTCAAGTAGTGAAGATTTATCCATAAAAAGTGTACTTATAAAAAATGCTGAGGGGTTTAACCAAAGCATAATGAAAATAACTGATAACAATATATATGAAAGTAAAGAATTTATAAGAGGGGCTCATGTTTCAAGGGTTGTTATGCCTATAACAATTAAAAATAATGTATACGGACATGTTTTTGCTTGGGGAATTAACTCATCAATTCAGGGAATAGATATATCTATTTTAGAGTCTGCATCAACTACCATAGCCTTGGAAGTTTTGAAAAACCTATCAATAAGAGAAGTTGAGAATAAATATAGAGCGGAGTTTTTAGATGATCTTCTATCAATAGAAGAAAGAAGAAGTGAAAAAGCATTAGAGAGGGCATCTTTTTTTGATATTGGTATAGAGGATAAGTCGCTTATAATCCTTATAAGTATAAAGGATGAAGTCTATAAAAAGGATGATATAAGTAGAGGTAATAATCAAGAAAACATTACAAAGATAGTGCATTTTATAGAAAAATCATTTAAAGATTTATCATTAAAAGGAATAGTTGCAGGAAAGACGGAAAGTATTATTGTTCTACTTTCGTTTAAAAAAGATACAGAGATAAATTATTCTTTAGGTGAGTTTGTTAAGTTTGTAAATGAAATGTTTGAAAAGAGATTTTCTGAATTTAGTTTTAAAATGGGAATTGGAAGAAGCTATCTAGGTCTTGAAAAATCATATAAAAGTTACAAAGATGCTCTAGAGGCTATAGCAGCAGGAGAAATCTTAGGAGAAGGGAATATAGTTTATTTCGAAAATCTTGGTATATACAAAATCCTATGCCAAGAAAACTTAAGAGAAGAGATCGAGAAATTCTATAAGATGAATCTTGAACCTCTAGTAGAATATGATTCAAAAAAATCTACAGAACTTGTTAAAACTCTTGAAGCTTATTTTGAACATAATGGAAATTTAAAGAAAATGTCAGATGCGTTATTTACCCACTATAATACTATTCTTTATAGACTAAGTAGAATTAAGGAAATAACAGGGGTAAACTTTGAAAATGCAAAGGATAGATTGAATTTAGAAATTGCACTAAAAATAAAGATGCTTTTAAAGAAATAAAAAATGCTGTTGATAAGAAATCTATCAACAGCATTTTGAATATATTTTATTCTTCTACAAGTGCAACTGCACGGATAGGTGAACCTGTACCGCCTCTTATTTTAAGAGGTAGACCAATGTATAGGAATCTCTTACCTGCAACTTGATCAAGGTTACATAGGTGTTCTGTATTTGTTATGTCGTATTCAGCACAAACAAGGTGACCTGAGAAATCAAGATCATCTGGAGTTTGGTCGATAGCTGGTGCATCAACTCCAATATTTACAACACCTTTTTCAGCAAGCCACTTAGCAGCATCATAGCTAATACCAGTGTACTTATCTGTGTAAGCATCTGTTCCATAATTTCTGTTGTAGTTTCCTGTGTACATTAGAACGATATCACCCTTTTGAATTTCAAGACCTGAAGATGCAAGTGCTTCTTCAAAATCCTTAATGTCTATGTAGTCTGGATATCTCTTGTGTGAAAAGTCTAGACAAATAGCACTTCCCCAGTAATAGTCAAGAGGCATATTTTCAATACTTGCTCCGCCTGGTTTGTATTCTATAACAGCGTCACTATGTGTTCCACAGTGTTCACTCATAAGAATGTTTCTAGCATAGAAACCTAGAGTCTTGCTTCCAGTAGCAGCCATGTTTTGTTCATGAGTTTGGTTTGTCATGAAGAAAGTTTTTTGGTGAATACCAAATAGAGGCATTCCTTCGTAAATTTCCTGAGATAAATCGATAAGTTTTAAAGCCATTAGTAGACCTCCTTGTAAATAGTTTTATATTTTTTATCTAATTGAAACAACTGGATAAAAGTGATATATTAATTTTAATTATACTACTATTCTATAAAAAGTTCTTTATAGAAAGTATACCCTATATTAAAAAGTTATAAAAGTCAATTTTACTATTGTAAGGCATTAAAATTTCTAAATAAAACAATATATAACTTAGAATCCAAGTGATTTACTTGATTTTTACACCTTATTGTGAAGTCAACACAAAAGAAAACAATATAAAAATAATATATAGGTTTAATTTTGTAGTATATATACAAGCGGAAAAGCTGACTTTTATGGTATCCTTGTAATAGAAATATTAAACTCGTCAATACACCAAGAAATTGGTATTTAATTCTTGTTACTTAAAATATAAAAATATTACTTATATAAGGGTTATCATTTTTTAAATTATATGCTAAAATAATAATCGAGTATATTACACTACATAATTTGCGTGAATAAAGTTACATAACAAGGATAAAAATAACTTGGATAAAGTTTACTAAGTATTTTGTCATATTTTTACACTTGGTTATTGATTAATTTTCGCGATATAATTTATAGTATATGATACTCACTTAGAATACATACCATATATATAAATGCATAAAAATTTATTTATGATATAAATTTTTAATTTTGGAAGGGGGAACTCAAAATGTCACAAGAAAAAAAGTATATACTAGCTGTACCAAACTTCAGCGAAGGTAGAAGACAAGATGTTATCGAAGCAGTAGTAGATCAAGTAAGAAACGTAGAAGGTGTTAAGCTTGTAAGCTATGAACCAGAACACGATTTCAACAGAACAGTTGTTACTGTAATTGGAGAGCCAGCTCCACTTAAGACAGCTCTTAAGAACATGGCTAAGAAGTGTTATGAACTAATCGATATGAGAGAGCAATCAGGATCACACCCAAGAATAGGTGCACAAGATACTATTCCTCTATTCCCATTCAGAAACATTGAATTAGAAGAAGTTATCGCGATTGCAAACGAAATTGGTAATGAACTATTTGAAGAAACTAAGATGCCAATATTCTTCGCAGCTGAAAATGCTAGCAATGAAGAAAGAAAGGCACTTGCTTTCATAAGAAAGGGTCAATACGAAGGACTAAGAGACCTTCTTAAGGACGAATCAAACGCTGATAGAGAAGCTAGAAAGCCAGACCTAAGCGTTGATGGAAAGCTTTCAGATACAGCAGGAGCTACAATCGTTTCAGCTGATAACGAAGGACTAACAGCTTTCAACATATTCCTAGCTACTGAAGATGTTGCAACAGCTAAGGCAATAGCTAAGGGACTAAGAGGACCATCAGGTGGATTCTCAACAGTTAGAGCCGTTGGAATTAAGTTCCCAGAAAGAAGCGGAGTTGTTGTTTCAATGAACATGCTTGACTGTTCACAAACTCCACTATACAGAGCTCTTAACTTTGTAAGATCAGAAGCTGCAAGATACGGAGTAGCAGTTACTGGTACAGAACTAGTAGGACCAATCAAGCTTGATTACGTTCTTAACTCATTCGAATACGGTCTAGCTCTAGAAGGATTCAATAAGGAACAAATTCTAGAATACCACCTAATGGGTTAATTGTTACTTAAATAGTAATTAAGACACAGATTTTTAGATAAAAAGTTAAAACGCATAGGAGGCTTTTATAATGAAAACAGACGTTCAAATAGCTCAAGAAGCTCAAATGAAGCCAATCACTGAAGTGGCTAACTACCTTGGAATTCAAGATGATGAACTAGAACTATACGGAAAGTATAAGGCTAAGGTTTCTCTAGACGTTCTAGAAAGACAAAAAGATAAGGAAGATGCTAAGCTTGTTCTTGTAACAGCTATCAACCCAACTCCAGCTGGAGAAGGAAAGACAACTACAAACGTTGGTCTTTCAATGGGTCTTAACAAAATTGGTAAGAGAACAATCACAGCTCTTAGAGAGCCATCACTAGGACCTTGCTTCGGAGTTAAGGGAGGAGCAGCAGGTGGTGGATACGCACAAGTTGTACCTATGGACGATATCAACCTACACTTTACAGGTGACTTCCATGCTATAACTTCAGCTCACAACCTACTAGCAGCACTACTTGACAACCATCTACACCAAGGAAACGCTCTAAACATCAATCCTAAGAAGATTGTTTGGAAGAGAGTTATCGACATGAACGATAGATCACTAAGAAACGTTATAATCGGTCTTGGTGGAAATGGTGATGGATTCGTAAGACAAGCACAATTCGATATCACAGTTGCTTCAGAAATAATGGCAATTCTTTGTCTTGCAACATCAATGTCAGACCTTAAGGAAAGACTTTCAAAGATGATCGTAGCTTATGCTAAGGACGGAAGCGCAGTTACAGCTGGTCAACTAGAAGCTACAGGAGCTATGGCACTTCTTCTTAAGGATGCTGTTAAGCCAAACCTTGTTCAAACACTAGAAAACACACCTGCATTCATCCACGGTGGACCATTCGCGAACATCGCACATGGATGTAACTCAGTTCTTGCTACTAAGGTTGCTCTTAAGCTTGCTGATTACGTAGTAACTGAAGGTGGATTCGGTGCTGACCTTGGAGCTGAAAAGTTCTTTGATATTAAGTCAAGATTCGCTGGTCTTAAGCCAAACTGTGTAGTTATCGTTGCTACAGTTAGAGCTCTTAAGATGAACGGTGGAGTTCCTAAGACTGAACTAGCTGCTGAAAACGTTGAAGCTGTTAAGAAGGGTGTAGCTAACCTTGAAAGACACATTGAAAACGTTGCTAAGTTCGGAGTACCAGCAGTTGTTGCTATCAACAAGTTCCCACTAGATACAGAAGCTGAACTTAAGGCTGTAGAAGATGCTTGTAACGCTAAGGGTGCAGACGTTGTTCTTTCAGACGTTTGGGCTAACGGTGGAGAAGGTGGAGTTGAAATGGCTAAGAAGGTTGTTGAAATCTGTGAAAAGAATGAAGCAAACTTTGCACCACTATACGATGTAAACCTAAGCATTCCAGAAAAGATCGAAAAGATCGCTACTACTATATACAGAGCAGACGGAGTTGACTTCACTTCAGATTGTAAGAAGCAAATCGCTGAACTTGAAAAACTTGGTCTAGACAAGATGCCAATCTGTATGGCTAAGACTCAATACTCATTCTCAGATGATCCAACACTACTTGGAGCACCAACAGGATTCAGAATCACTGTAAGAGAAGTAAGAGTATCAGCAGGTGCAGGATTTATCGTAGCACTTACTGGAAATATCATGACAATGCCAGGACTTCCAAAGGTTCCAGCAGCTAATGGTATGGATATACTTGAAAGCGGAGAAATCATAGGATTATCATAAGATTATCTTGGATTTTGAAGTAGTTTAATATAAATATTTAAAATTTTGAGGGGGTTTATTTATGAAGTTTGATGTTATTGTTAAAAACGCTAGAATACCTCAAGGACATGCTAACGAAACAGTTGTTACTAACATTCTTATAAAGGATGAACAAATCGCAGGATTTGTTAACTGTATCGATGGAATTGACGCAGTAAACGTTATTGATGCAGCTGGAAACCTAGTACTTCCAGGATGTATCGATTCACATACTCACTTTATGGATCCAGGATTCAGCCACAGAGAAACAGTTGAATCAGGTTCACAACAAGCAGCTAGAGGTGGTATAACTACTGTTATCGACATGCCTTGCTGTACAGTTCCTTCAGCTAGAAACGTTGATCAATTCAACTGGAAGAAGGAATACTGGTCAGAACATTGCCACGTTGACTTCGCACTTTGGGGTGGAGTAACTGGTGAAGACGTAAGACTTAAGCAACTTCACGTTGTTAAGGATCAAGCAGATGCAGGAGCAGTAGCTTTCAAGGTATACATGACACCTTCAGTGCCTACATACCCAAGAGTTACAGACCCTGAACTACTTGAAATTGCTAAGGCTGTTGCTGAAACAGGTCTTTCAATGGGTGTTCACGCTGAAAACTTCGCTATGTGTGACTTCTACGTTAACAAGCTTAAGGAAGAAGGAAGACTAGACGGACCAGCTTGGGCTGACGCTAGACTTGAACTTGCTGAAAAGGTAGCTATCGAGCTTGGAATCAGCATATCAGAAGCTACAGGTGTTAGATACCACGTAGTTCATATGTCAACTTCAATCGGAGCTAAGCTAATCAGACAAGGTAAGATGAGAGGTCTTGATGTAACATCAGAAACTTGCCCTCACTACCTAACAATCAACGCTCAAGATGCAATGACTGAATACCATGCATGTGCTAAGATTGCTCCACCTCTTAGAACTAAGAAGGACAATGCTGAGCTTTGGGAAGGTCTTGCTAATGGATCAGTAGACTTTATCGCTACAGACCATGCTCCATACAACATAGAGCTTGAAAAGACTGGAAGAGATATCTGGACTGCGTTCCCAGGAATCCCAGGAATCGAAACAATGGTAGAAATCATTGTTAACGGATTCAACGATGGAAAGATAACTCTTGAAAAAATGGTAGAAATTCTTTCAAAGAATGCTGCTATTCACTATGGACTATATCCTAAGAAGGGGTCAATGCAAGTAGGATCAGACGCTGACCTTACTATAATTGACCTTGACAAGGAATGGACTATAGACAAGGATGATAAGGACTCATACATGCAAAACAAGTATACTCCACTTCAAGGTATTAAGCTAAAGGGTAGAGTAAACAAGACAATCGTAAGAGGACACCTTGTATACGAAGAAGGAACTGGAATCATCTCAGAAGCTGGTTTTGGTAACTTCATTCCAAGACAAAACGAAGATAAGCTTGAAAGAAAGCTTAGATTCATTGAATACAAGCCAACAACATTCTAATTTAAGTTTATAAGTTTTTAATAAATTTATATAAATTTTTTACAATCGAAAGGGGAAAATTATAATGGCAAGATACGGTATATGTGTAATCGATATGCTTAACGACTTTATAGGAGAAAGCGCACCACTAAGATGTCCAGGTGGGGAAGAAATCGTTCCTAACCTACAAAAGCTTTTCAAATGGGCTAGAGCTAGAATGGACGCTGGACATGATGATGTTCATCTAATCCACATCCAAGAAGCTCACAGAAAGCATGATGCTGACTTCAGAGTAAGACCAGTTCACGCTATAAAGGGAACTCATGGATCAGATTTCATAAAGGAACTTTACCCAGAAGACAGAAGATGTGAATACATCATTCCTAAGAGAAGACACAGTGCGTTCCAACACACTGACCTAGACCTATACCTAAGAGAAGAAAACCTTGATACAGTTGTTATCACTGGTGTTTGGACTAACGTTTGCTGTAGATCAACTGCTGCTGACGCTCTAGCTAACGCTTACAGAGTAATCACTCTAACTGACGGTAACCACTCAAAGACTCAAGCTCAACATGAAAGTGGTCTAGTTGACCTTTCAATCTTCACTAAGCTTACTACAATCGATCAATTTACAGCTGATATAGACGCTGGAGTTGACGCTTGGGCTGGTGCTGGAGATCAAAAGAACGAAGTTAAGTAATTTAAATTTACCTATATAAGGTGAAAATATGCCTGCCCTTATGGGTGGGCATTATTTCCTTATAGAATTATATGGAAACTTTCAGAAAGCGGGGAAAATCTATGAAAGTTATTGTAGGAGTTTCAGGAGGCAGCGGAGCAATCTACGGTGTAGCTCTTTTGAAAGTTTTAAAAGAACTTGGAATAGAAACCCATCTTGTTGTTTCAACACTTGGAGAACATGTTGTTGAACACGAGTGTGGTATTAAATTAGATGAGCTAAAAAAGCTTGCCACTTATTATCATGATAACAAAAATCTTGCTGCGCCTATTGCCAGTGGGTCTTTCAAAACAGACGCTATGGTAATAGTACCATGCTCAATGAAAACAGTAGCATCTGTAGCTTATGGACTATCTGACAATTTGCTAACAAGAGCTGCTGATGTTAGCATAAAGGAGAATAGAAAGTTAATTGTAGTTCCAAGAGAATCGCCTCTTAGCACAATTCACTTAGAAAACATGCTAAAGCTTTCTAAACTTGGAGTTACAGTACTTCCACCTTCTCCAGGATTTTATAGCCAGCCTGAATCTATAGGGGATATAGTTGCCCTTATAGTAGGTAGGATATTAGATCAATTAGGAATAGAACACAATCTCTTAAAGAGATGGGGAGAAGAAGCTTAGGAAGGAGGAACAATAATGGAAACTCAAATGTTAAGAGCAACAATGAGACAATTAGAACAATTAGGCGAAATTGAAGTTTGCAACGTACCAGTAGATCCTAAGTTTGAATTAGGAGCAGTACTATCTCACTTTAATAATCAAAAGCCAATACTATTTAATAATGTTAAGGGATACAATATGCCAGTACTAGGTGGTCTTTATGGTAACCGTGATTTATACCATAAGCTAACTAATACTAATACTGAAGAAAGAATCTTCAAGTATATGAACGCTATTGCAAACCCTCAACCAGCAAGAATAGTAAATGATGGACCTATTAAGGAAAATATTATTACTAGAAATATAGATATACCAAGAATGTTCCCAGCTCCAACTTCACATGATAGTGATTCAGGTGCATTTTTAACAGCTGGTATGTTTATAGTTAGAGATCCTGAAACAGGATACACTCATATGGCTGTACGTAGATTCCAAGTTAGAGGTGGAAATATAATTAACGCTCTAATTTCAGGACACTCACCAGCACTTAGAGAGCAATTTGCTGAATTCGAAAAGATCAACAAACCTCTAGAATGTGCTGTTGTACTAGGATATGATGCAACTTACCTTTTAGCATCACAAATTGGTTCAAGAAGATACGGACTTGACAAGCACCAAGTAGACTCAGCTCTAAGAGGTGAAGCACTTGAACTTGTTAAATGTCATACAGTAGATCTTGAAGTTCCAGCTTTTGCTGAAATGGTATTCGAAGGAGTTCTTCTACCAAACAGACGTGAAATAGAAGGACCATTCGGAGAACTTATGGGATACTATGGTGAAACAGCACCTAACCCAGTTATGGAAGTTAGATGTATAATGCATAGAAATAATCCTATATTCCAACATGCATTCCCATGTAGAGAAGAACATCTTGCTAACGGACTTATCAGAGAAGTTGAGCTTTACGGAGCACTTAAGAACATGGTAGATGTTCAAGATGTTAACATCACTATAGGTGGTGGATGCAGATTACATGCTGTAGTGTCAATCAAGAAGAAAAAAGAAGGTGACGGAAAGGCAGCAATACTTGCGGCACTTGGAAGTTGCTACGATATTAAGCATGTAGTTATAGTTGACGAGGATATTGATATATATGATCCAATGAGCGTAGAACTTGCACTAGCATCAAGAGTTCAAGCAGCTCAAGATGTTGTAATAGTTCCAGGAGCTAATGGTTCAGGACTTGAAGCATCTCATGTATACCGTGGAGTTTCAGACAAAATGGGTATAGATGCAACTAAGCCTTTAAATGATCCACATGGTTTATTTACAATGGCGTATATTCCAGGATTCGAAAACGGTGTAGACATCGAAAAGTACATTCCAGGAATCAATAAATAATAAGGATGGTAAATTAGTATGAAGCAAGCTATAGGAATAGTTGAAACTAAAAGCTTAGTAGCTGCTATCCAAGCTTCAGATACTATGGTTAAGGCAGCTGACGTACATGTTGTTGATTTCAACTATGTAGGTTCAGGAATAGTAGCTGTTATAGTATCAGGCGAGGTTGCTGCTGTAACTGCAGCTGTTGAAAGTGCTTCTGAAGTTATAGGTCAAATAGCAGACATTATATCAACAAATGTAATTGCAAGACCTCATGATGAAGTAGATAAAATGATTAATCAGTAGTCAATGGTGGTGATAAAATGGCAGATCTACTTAGTGTAGCAATGTTTAAGAACATTGTTAATAAGTCAAACTTTTCAGATAAAACTACTGCTAAATGTTCTTCAAGCGTTTCAAGACTTAATCAAAGTCAAGAAAATATGCTTGTCGGCTTACTAAATAAGTCACAAAACCTTAGCAGTTATGTATCATCAGCTTCAAAGACTTCTGCATCACAAGCTACTTCAAATCTTGGAGGAAATTGTGGCAAGAAGGTAAGTTTAAGCGAAATGATAAAGCCAAGTAATGCTTCAGGCAGCGTTAAATCTGCATCTGAAGTACTTAATAGTATGGCAAAACCTGCTGTGGCAAGTAATCCACAGCTAGGACAAAAGGTAGATATTCAAAGCCTTATTGGAGGAGTTAAAACTCCTAAGGCTGCAGCTGCATCATATGATGCAAAGAAGAGTACTACAGTTACACTTAATGAACTTGCAGCTAAGTGTAAAAAAAGCACAGATGTGCCTGTAGAAACTACAGTAAAGGTAGAAACTGGAGTAAAAAAGAGTGTGATAGCTAATGCACTAGGAATTGATAGCTTAGTACCAAAAATATCACTTAACTCAATTGGCAAGAGTAACTCCTTTTTCAAGTAAGATATAGGAGGATGAAACATTGAGATCAGCTCTAGGTGTAATAGAAGTAATAGGACTAGGAACTGCAATTACTGCACTTGATGCAGCTTGTAAAGCAGCAGATGTAACTCTTGTTGGTTATGACAAGGTTATTGGTGTTAACAAGGCAATAAGTGTTGTAGTTAATGTAGCTGGAGAAGTTGCAGCTGTTAAAGCAGCAGTAGAAGCAGGCGCAGCAGCAGCTACTAGAGTAGGAACTTTAGTATCTTCACACGTACTTGCAAGACCACATGAAGAACTTGACATGCTTATCAATGAGTTCGCTAAGAACCTAAAAAAAAAAGTAGTTAAGGAAGAATCAGTAGTTGAGGAAGCAACTGTAGAACCAGTTGTTGAAGAAGTTGAAGAAAATATTGAAGAAGCTACTACAGATGAAAAGTCATCTAATAAAAATGATAAGAAAAACAAGAAATAATTTATAACACATTCTAGTGTAGAATAAATTAAATTACATTAAACAATTTAATTAAATTGTTTTTAAATTGAGGAGGTAAATTATTATGGCAACAGGACAAGCTTTAGGAATGATCGAAACTAAGGGACTTACAGCTGCTATTGAAGCAGCAGATGCAATGGTAAAGGCTGCTAACGTAGCACTTGTTGGATACGAAAAAATTGGCTGGGGACTAGTAGCAGTTATGGTAAGAGGAGACGTTGGAGCTGTTAAGGCTGCAACTGATGCTGGAGCAGAAGCTGCAAGATCAGTTGGTGAATTACACGCTGTTCACGTAATCCCAAGACCACACTCAGAAGTAGAAAGAGTAATTCTTAAGTCTGAATAATCTTTTTATAAACTTGTGCTGTCATAAGGAATTATGGCAGCGTAAGCTGAGAAGAGGTATAAATAATGAATAAAAATAAAATGACCATGGATATACTTGAAAAGTTATCTATAAAGGTAACTAGGGGAGCATATCCAGGAATAGAAGTTAAATCAGTAGCAAGTAATCAGGTACAAAGTACTCAAATATTTGCACCACAGGTTCCTAAAAATGATACAAAGTTACTAGTTGTTTTTACAGGTAGCAACCTAGGTTTTGAGGAATCACTAAGTGAAGCTAAAAAGCTTAAAGACCTTGGATATACAATTGATGTTGCTATTTCTGAAAGTGCTGAGTCTATGTTTGGGGAAGAAAGATTTAGATCTTTAAATCCACGTAGCCTTTATACTGCAAAGGACAAGATGAACTATCTTGAGATGGTTCAAAATGTTGATGCGGTAGTTGTACCAATAGCAACACAAAACACTGCAATAAAACTTTCACTTGGACTACAAGATAGTTTTATATCAATGCTTTTATGGCAAAGCCTTTGGCAAGGAAAGACTCTTTTTATGAACATGGATGATATGACAACTCATAGAGGCATGGAAGCTAAGTCTAAAATGCTTCTTCAAATGATGAGTGGTTATGTTGATAAGTTAAAGAGACTAGGTGTTAAACCTATTTCAACTTTAAACCTTTCAAAATCAATCCATGAGAGCTTTACTTCTGAGAAAAACTCAAGTATTAAATTTGAAGGTGCTATAGAAAGACCTGTCATAACTGAAAAGGACATTCTAAAAAGAGCAGCAGGAGACACTATAACTGTTCCACTAAGAGCAATTATAACTTCACTAGCTCAAGAAGCAGCTAAAAATCTTAGTATAAATATAGTAAGGCAAAACGGGTAAAGGGAGAAAACTATGAATATAGGAAAAGTAATAGGAAACGTTGTAGCGACAAGGAAAGATGAAACATTAACGGGAAGTAAGCTAATGCTTACTCAACCACTTGACATAGACCTAAAAGCTAATGGAGATCCAATTATAATGGTAGATACTGTTGGAGCAGGTATTGGTGAAATTGTGATGTTCACTACAGGTACGGCATCAAGAAATGCTGCTGAAAAGCCTGATTCTGCAATAGATGCAGCTATAATTGGTATTATTGACTACGTTGATGTAGACAGAAGCTCCATTGAGAAGTAATTGAGGGGAGGCACTAAAAATGCTTAACATGAAGTCACTTAAAGAATCAATCGAATACAGAAAGTTAATCGATGTTCTAATGGGCGATAAGGATCATGCAGACATCGTACTATACCATGGTAACGTTATTAACGTTATATCAAGAGAAATCTACGTAGCAGACGTAGCTATAAAGGGGAAATACATCCTTGTAGTTGGGGACGCTTCAAAGCTAGTTGGACCAAACACTGTTGTTGTTGATGTACAAGGTAAGTACATCTCACCAGGATTTATGGATTCACACATGCACTTTGAAAGCTCAATGCTTACAGTAACAGAATTCTCAAGACTATCAATTCCATCAGGTACTACAACTCTAGTTGCAGACCCACATGAAATTGGTAACTCACTAGGACCAATAGGAATGAAGGCTATGGCTGATGAATGTTCAGTTGTACCAAACCACGTACAACTTCAAGTTCCAGCTCTAGTTCCAGACTGTCCAACACTTGAAACTGCATCATACGATGTAACTTCAAAGGACATGGAAGATCTTCTAAACTATCCAAACATACTAGGTATTGGGGAACTTCAAGGGTTCAGTAACGCTCAACACGTTTACAATAACACTCCAGAAGTTATTGATGACCTTGTAGCATCAACTCAATACGCTAAGTCACTTGGAAAGCCAGTTGACGGTAATGCTCCAGATCTATTTGGATGCGACCTTGCAGCTCACATCATCGCTTGTGGAGGAACTTGTTCATGCCACGAAACAACTAAGAAAGATGAATGTGTAGAAAAGGTAAGACAAGGTGTTTACGTATTCATGAGAGAAGGTTCAACTCAAAGAAACATGGCTGAATGTATCAAGGCTGTAACTGAAGAAGGACTAGACTCAAGAAGACTTATCCTAGCTTCAGACGATATGGTTGCTGAAGACCTTGAAAAGAAGGGACACATGAACGATATCGTAGCTAGAACAATCAGAGAAGGTGTTAATCCAGTTGAAGCTATTCAAATGGTTACAATTAACCCTGCAACTTACTGGGGATTCAATGACAGAGGAGCTCTTCTAGCTGGAAGACTTGCTGACATTGCTATCATCAGTGACCTTAACAACATGGTTGTTGATGCTGTATTTATCGAAGGTAAGCTAGTAGCTGCTGAAGGAAAACTTCTAATAGACCTTCCAACTTACACTTACCCAGATTCATGCAAGAACTCAGTTAAGAGAGGTCCTGTAACTGAAAAGGATCTTGAAATAGCTGCAAATGGTTCAACTGCTACAGTTAGAGCAATGGAAGTTATTCCAGACCAAAACCTAACTGGTAAGATGGAATTCAACGTAAGAGTAAACAACGGTGTAGTTGTTGCTGATACAGCTCAAGACTGTCTTCCAATCTGCTGTCTAGAAAGATACGGAAGAAACGGAAACATTGGTAAGGCATTTATCAATGGATTCGGTCTTAAGACTGGTGCTTTCGCTGAATCAATCGCTCATGACACTCACAATATCCTAGTTGTAGGTACAAACTACAAGGATATGATGATTGCTGCTAACAGAGTAATCGAACTTAAGGGTGGAATTGCTGTTTCTAACAACGGTAGAGTAATTGACGAACTTGCACTACCAGTTGGAGGTCTTATAACTGACGAACTTAACGGATTCGAAGTTTCAGCTAAGATTGCTCAACTAGAAGCTCTAGTTAAGAACGAACTAGGATGTAAGATTCATGCACCATTCATGCACCTTTCATTCGTAGGTCTTTCAACTTCACCAGACTGGAAGATTACTGATTTCGGTCTAGTAGACGTTAACAACTTCAAGATTCTTCCTGCAGTTGTTGAATAATAGAATATAAGCTTATAGCTTAATATATTTAAAACCTCTAGAATTTATTCTAGAGGTTTTTATTTTATGAAGTATTAAGGATTATTTGACACTCTACATAAGTATATATATACTAATATTAGTAACTTTAAAAAGTAAAGTAACTTGTTAAAAGAAAGTTAGTAGTATTAGGAGGCTAGTTTATGGATTATTTAAAGATAGTTGTTGTTTTCTTTCAAGGAATAATTTCCTTTTTTTCTCCTTGTATATTACCTATACTACCTATTTACATAAGTATTTTATCTAATAGTAGTGTAGGTTCTGTGAAAGATGAAAATATAAAGTTTAGAAATACATATCTATTTAAAAATACCATTCTATTTACATTAGGTATATCAACTACATTTTTTATATTAGGATCATCAGTTAGTTTTTTAAATAAGATACTATCATCAAATAAGGATATATTGATGTTTTTTGGAGGACTTCTTATTATAATAATGGGACTTTTCTACATGGGACTTTTGAGGATTCCTTATCTACAAAGAGAAAAGAAGTTTAATATGGAAGTAAAGAATATGAAACCTTTAACTGCATACTTACTTGGATTTACATTTAGTTTTGGATGGACTCCATGTATAGGTCCTATTTTAGCATCTGTACTTGTTATGGCATCAAGCTCAGAAAGTGTATTAAGTGGAAATATATTAATATTTGTTTATTCTATGGGATTTATTGTACCATTTATTGTTATAGCTTTATTTTATAATAAACTATTTAAGATACTTGATAGTATTAAAAAGAATATGAATATTATTAAAGCTATTGGTGGAATAATCCTTATAATATCAGGAGCTGTAATGATGGCAAATGGAGCAGAGAGAACATATAATTATTTCTTTAAAGACTCTACTCCAAAGGTTCAAGAGTCTAAGGAGCAATTAGAAGAAGGATCTAAGGAAGAGGATAAGGATGTTGCACCTGATTTTACATTAACTGATCAATATGGAAAGACACATACCCTTAGTGATTATAAAGGAAAAACTGTATTTTTAAACTTTTGGGCAACATGGTGTCCTCCATGTAAAGAAGAGATGCCAAGCATAGAAAAGGTTTATAAAGAATATGGCGAAAATAAAGGTGATGTTATAATTCTTGGAGCTACATTTCCTGAGATATTCAAAGAAAGGGACGAAGAGTATATAACTAACTTTTTAAAGGAAAATAATTATACCTTCCCTGTAGTATTTGATAGTGAATTTGAACTTGGAGAAAGCTACTATATTAATGCATTTCCTACTACATTTATAATAGATAAAGAAGGAAATATAAAACATTTTAGCCCTGGGGCTATGGATGAAACTACTATGAAACAATTAATAGAATCTGTAAAATAATTAAGAGGTGATTTAAGTGAAACTTAATTATAACCTAAAGTGTAATTTAGCAAATACATTAAATATTGTAGGAGATAAGTGGACACTACTAGTTCTTCATAGAATTTTTAAAGGTATAAATATATACAAAAATCTTTTAGAAGCCTTATCTCCTATTCCTACTAATATATTATCAAATAGATTAAAGCTTCTCGAAGAAAATAAGTTAATAATAGCAGAATTATATAGTGAGCATCCTCCTAGATATAAATATGTTTTAACTGAAAAAGGCGAAGATTTTAGGGATGTGTTTTACTCTATGATTATTTGGGGAGAAAAGCATTTAGATAATTGTGATAAGACAGTTTTACATGAAAAATGTGGAGAAAAAGTTGAAATAAAATATTATTGTAGTAACTGTAATGAATATGTAGAGGATCTAATAGTTAATGTCTATGAAGATAAAAACAAGTAATTTGTTATAGATAAATGTAATAATGTATAAATTTGGCATAGATTAAAACTATTATACATAAAATAAATAATTATGTAACATGAATAGTAAGAGAAGAAATGCATTTCTTCTCTTACTATTTGTTTTTTTATAAAAACTTGCAATAATATAAAAATTTAAGGGGGATTACACATGAAAAGATTTTCAAAAATCTTAGCTACGATGCTTATACTTGTGGTTACTATTGCAGCCTTTGCTTCTTGTAGTAAATCAGATAACAAGTCAAAAAGCACTTCATCAGCTAAGGAAATTACTGTTTGGCTTCCACCTATAGGGCCAAATGATAAGCCTGTATGGGAACCAATATTTAAAAAGTTTGAAAAAGAAAATAACTGTAAGATTAAACTTGAAATTATACCGTGGCAAAATTACCCGGAAAAATACGCTACAGCAATTCAAGCAGGAACAGGTCCTGACGTTGGATATATGTATGCTGAAATGTACCCACAATTTATAAAAATGGGTGCAGTAGAAGATTTAACTAAGCGTTTTACAGATGAAGATTTTAAAAACTATACATATCTTGATGCATCTAAAATGATGGGGGGAATGTATGGTTTCCCAATAGAAGCTGCAAACCCAGGTGTGCTTTACTTTAATGAAGATATAGTAAAGGCTACTGGAGAAGCGGCTATACTTGCTAAGCTTAAGAAGCATGAGCCAATTACTTGGGATGAGTTTTTAACTGTAGCTAAAAAGGCTACTAAGGATATTAATGGAGATGGCAAGGTTGATCAATGGGGATTTGCCCAAGGATGGGGTGCTACTTTCTTTGGTGACCTTAACTGGAACTGGTACAATTACCTATGGCAAGCAGGTGGAGATATTTACACTGAGGATTTAAAGGGAGTTAAGTTTAACGATGCAGCAGGAGTAAAGGCTGCGAAGTTCCTTTATGATATGAAGAATACATATAAGATAATACCAAGTGATGCTATGAGTAAGACTAACGAAGATATGCTTAAAACTGTTTTCGGGCCTGGAAAGGCTGCATTTGCCATAGGACTTTCATCTAAGGCATCAGAACTTTTCGATAAGGAATTTAAAAACTTAAAGTATGACTTTACTATTTCAATGAAGGATAAAAAGGCTGCTACATTTGCATCAGTTGATCAATTAACATTAATGTCAGCTGCTAAGGATAAGGATCTTTCATTTAAGCTTATGAAGCATATGCTAAGCGCTGAGTCAATGACAGCATTCCATAAGTATAATCCAAGAGCTCCTATAAGTAAGGATGAACCATACCAAGGAGATCCTAAATTTAAGGAAATGATTGAAAAGGACAAGGGAATATATAGACCACTTGTTGTTGGGCCTAATGGAGTTGAAATTTATGAGTATCTATGGAAAGAGCTTCAAAAGACAATGAATGGTGAAAAGTCACCGGAAGCTGCTTTAAATGATGCTGCTAAATATGCAAACGATCTTATTTCAAAAAATTCAAAGTAAATTAATACCTACTACTTAGAAACTATCTATTTAGAAGGTTAGATAGCCACTAGTTTTCTAGTGGCTATCTTAATTTTATAAAAATTTATTATAGAATAGTCCTTACAGATAATTTTAATCAATTAGAATAAACGATGTTATCCTATAATCATATAATATACTATTGTCATTATAAATTTAACTAACACAAGGCGTAAGGTATTTTTTATCATAATTAAAGTTTGAAAAATAAATTATGGAGGCATGTTAAATGATATCAGCTATAAATCCTTATGGTGTTAATTCAAATTTTAGAGCACAGGGAAATGCAGCGGGAGACTACCTTTGTTTAGACTTAGTTATAAAGACATGTAAAAGTATGGAGATTAGCGTAAATGAATTTTGGAGTTCATACGACCCAAAGAAGTTTTATATAGGTATACAAGGTATAAATTTTAATACTGTAGGGGCTAGATTAAATGTTAAAGCTTAATTATTGACTAAATTAAATAGTAAAGGAGTTTAAGAGGGGGTTAGTATCTATAGTATGCTCCCTCATTAAATTGAAAGTATGATAAAAAAATTAAAACTAAAGAAGTTAACACCATATATGTATATACTTCCAATAGGTATAATACTATTTTCTTTTTATATTATACCTATGATAATGTCTATGGTATTTGGCTTTACAAAGTATAATATTATGAGTCCAGCTGAGTTTATAGGACTAGAAAATTACAAGGGCCTTTTAACAGACACAATGTTTAAGGATTCATTAAAAAACACCCTTATATTTTCCCTTGTATCTGTACCTTTTCAAACAATAATAGCCCTAATATTTGCTGTATGGCTAACTAGTAAAGAAAGTAAGTTTTATAATTTTGTAAAGGGAGTTATATTTATACCTGTTATATCATCTATGTTACTTATAAGTGTTATATGGAAGGTATTCTTAAACTTACAGACCTCTCCTATAAACATGATATTTAATATCTTTGGAGCTACACCACCTAACTGGTTAGGTAATCCAAGTATTGTTCTTTTTACCCTTATAGCTATTAATATATGGAAGAATATAGGGTACTTTGTTGTTATATATGTATCGGCAATTATGGATGTTGATAGAAATGTATATGAGGCAGCTAAACTTGATGGTGTAAATAAACTACAAGAATTTAAAGATATTACATTACCTCTACTTAAGCCAACAACAATTATGGTTGTATTTCTTGGGGTAATATGGTCATTTCAAACCTTTGATCTTATATACAATTTAACAGGTGGAGGGCCTGGAACTAGAACTATGACTCTTGTTCTTAATATATATAATTTATCCTTTAAGGATTTTAATGCAGGGTATGCAATGAGTGTAGCAAATGTTCTATTATTTATTATAGCTACAGTTAGTATACTTCAAAAAACACTTTTAAAAAGAGATAAATCTACAATATATTAAGGGGGAGTTATATGAAAACGCTAAAAAGTGCAATATCAAATTTCTTATTAATTATTATAGCTAGTTGTATGGTAATTCCTTTTATATACATGTTGTTAATATCATTTAACGTAACATACAACGAATACAATATAAGTTTTACATCACTAACACTAGAAAATTATAAAACAATACTTCAAGATTCTACTTTCCTAAGGTACTTTATTAATAGTAGCTTTATAGCAGTATCTGGGGTAATACTTAATGTTACATTTAGTTCCCTTGCAGCTTACTCATTTGCAAAACTTGATTTTAAGGGAAATGAATCTATTTTCTTTTTTATGATAATGACACTTATAATTCCATCTCAGGTTACTATGATTCCACTGTATATAATTATGAAAAATCTAGGACTTTTAAATACATACTGGGCATTAATTCTTCCTCTACCAACTGCATTTGGAGTATTTTTAATGAGACAGTCCATACTAAATATACCAAGGGAACTTATTGAATCTGCAAGAATAGATGGGCTTTCAGAATTTAAAATATTTTTATACATAGTACTTCCATTAATAAAACCATCAATAGTTGCTCTTTCTATATTTACCTTTATAGGTGCATGGAATGAGTTTTTATGGCCCCTTGTTGCAACTAGTGGGGATGATATGAAAACACTAACTGTTGGCATGTCAACTCTTGGAGTACAGCATCATACTAACTATGGTCTTGTTATGGCAGGTGCTACTTTAACATTTTTACCTGCATTTATTTTTTATGTACTACTTCAGAAAAAGTTTCAGCAGGGAGTTACATTATCAGGAATGAAGTAAGTACTAGTATTTAGGAGGAAAATATGGATTTAGATTATGGAATTATTCACTCAGGATATAGACACTTAAAGTACGCAAGATGCAAGTATTCAATGTACAATATAAAGTCATTTACTAGAAGGGTGCTAAGAAATGAGACATTTGCCTTTCAAATAATATTAAACTCTAATGAAGAATTTTTATGTTCTTTAAATGAATTTAATAATATATCATGGAAGGGATTAATTAATAGAATAAGAGTTAGTATAGATTTAAATGATGATACTATTCATGAGAATGTTAAGTTATCATTAGTAGATTACATAGTCGATGATAATGGAAGTTTAACAGCTGATATAATTTCAGATAAGGATAGTTTACTTGTAGAGGGTGGAATAGCACAGTTAATATGGGTTAAAGGTAAAGTGCCTTTAGGGTTCAATGGAAGCTTTAACTTTAACATTAACTTATTTTATACAAAAGAATATGATGATGAAGAGCTTATTGGTAGTATTCCATGTGAAATAAAAGTATTAGACTATGATCTTCCATCTCTTCAGGAATCACCTTTTTATCTTGATCTATGGCAACATTTAAGTAGCCTTGCTAGGCATTATAATGTTCCTATATTTTCTGATGATCATTTTTATATTATAGAAAATTTTATTAAGGAATTAGCATCAGCTGGTCAAAAGACAATTACTATTGTTGCTAGTGATTTTCCATGGGGAGGTCAAGGATGCTTTAAAGTTCACAAAAATGCATCTAATCTATTTGAGCATAATATTGTTTCAGTTAGAAGGGATGTTAATGGAGAGCTTTATCTAGACTTTACTTCACTTGATAGATATATAGATATATGCTTTAAATATGGAATAGATAAGGAAATAGATATCTTCGGTCTTATTGGTAACTGGCATGGAATGGATTTTAAAAGCCCAGTTTACCCAGAATATAAAGATCCATTTAGAGTTAGTTACTATGATGAAGGTAATGGTAAAATTAAGTATATATCAAGTAAGGATGAACTTCACTTATACATAAAGCTTCTATTAAATCACTTTATAAATAAAGGCTACATTGAAAAGACAAGGATATTTTGTGATGAACCAAATAATCCAGAGCTTTATGAAGAAAGTAAAAGATTTATTAGTAGTACAGTTCCAGGTGTTACTTTAAAGTATAAGTGTGCTGTACATGACCCTAGATTTCTTTTAAAACCAGACAGTGGAATAACTGATAGTTCTATTTTTCTTCCTATGATAGGGGAAAGATTTGAAAAATTTGAAGAGGTTAGAGAAAGTATATTAGGTAAGGAAGATAGTATAACATGGTTTGTGTGCTGTTATCCTCAAAGACCTAATCAATTTATAGCATCACCACCACTTGAAAGTAGGTTAGTTGGTCATATTACATATATGCTCAAAGCATCAGGATTCTTAAGGTGGAATTACTGTTTATATACTGAGGATGTTTATAATAATCCTTCATATAAGTACCCATCATGGGTAGCAGGAGATACTTTTTTCGTATATCCAGGAAGTAATATGAAACCTGTAAGTTCTATAAGGTGGGAAAATATGAAAATGGGTATAGAGGAATATACACTTATGAAAATGCTAGAGGATAAAGGGTATTCATATGAAGTAATATCTGGTCTTGGATTATATGATATAACAGGAAGTATTTCTAGCATGAAAGGTGATGCTAGAAGCTTTAAAATGGGGTACTCACTTAGTCAAAATGACTATGAGGTATTCCGAGAAAATCTAATAAACCTTTTACTTAAATAAGCAAAAATAAGGAGTTATCTTAAATTGATGACTCCTTATTTGATATACTTAATTTATAAAACATATAGGGGAGGAATTACATTGGATTTAGATAAAATTTACAATGAAAATAGAGATTTAATTAATAGCACATCTATTGATTTTTTAACTGATAAATACATAGTAAACAGGGGGAGGGAAATATCACTAGATAGTATAACCATAGAGAAGCTTTTAGAAGTTAAAGAAGAAATATTTCAAAATGAGGAAGCAAAACTTCTACTTAAAGCATATCTTTCACTTTACTTTAAAGGAGAAGAATCTCTTAAAGGTTACTGTGATCTTTCATCAATTCTTTTAGAAAAGGGAGATTTGTTTTTCCTATTAGTTGCTATAGCAAAGATTAATGATCTTGAATTATTGTATAAACAAAAAGGCATACCGGATAGTATACTTTATGATACATTGTCAGACATTAGGATTTGGGCAGAAAATCATAATGTTAAAACAGGAAATCTAGGGCTTTCTGAACTTCACTGGCTAAGACATCATCTTAATGGTGAACTTTTTAAGATAGGTCGTCTTCAATTTCATAAAATAGATTTTAGTGGGGATGTTATGCTTTTTAAACAAGCTACAACGAGATTTCCTCTACTCCTATCATATGGAGATATAAACTATGATTTTTTAGGAAATAAAACAGAAAAAGATGAAGAATTTATATCAACATATATA
Source organism: Clostridium cylindrosporum DSM 605 (assembly GCF_001047375.1). Lineage (NCBI taxonomy): Bacteria > Bacillati > Bacillota > Clostridia > Eubacteriales > Clostridiaceae > Clostridium > Clostridium cylindrosporum. The sequence goes on along the minus strand of NZ_LFVU01000024.1, from coordinate 69,873 downwards.
GAATCAGATATAACAATAACTGCGAATCCTATTAGAGAAGGAAAATGTCAAAGAGAAACTGTCACTATAAATAAATGTGATTATTCACTAGAAATTAAAAATGGTACATCTCTTCTAAGTATGCATATTCAACAAGGAGAAAAACTAGATATATCTAAATGTATTCATTCAATGAAGGAAGCTATAAGGTTCTATTATAAGTATTTCAATGGAGATATAATAAAGGGTTTTACATGTACATCTTGGCTTCTAAATAGAAATTATAGATATATACTACCTGATGAAAGTAATATAAGAAAGTTCGCATCTATGTTTTATGAGTATCCTATGGTTGTAAGGAATGATCAAATGTATAGAAGAGTTTTTAATGGAGAAATGGATATAGAAAAGTTAATAGATATAGGTAATAAAACGCAGCTTCAAGAGGTTATTATAAAGGGAATAAAGGAAGGGTTAACATTTGAAGATGCTTCTATTATATTTCCATCATATGATATGAGAAAGCTAGACAGATTTATGTCAATTAATGTGTTTTGATTTTAATTGACTGGCTGCACTTTTGATGCATATAATTTACATATATTGTATTGGTTGTAAAGTATTAATTATAGGGTCCAATACAAATTTGTAGGGGGATAATATGAAAAAAGTATTTTTAAGTAAATTAACTGTCTTAATTACATTGGTTATTTTTATGTTTTCTAGTACGGTAGCATTTGCAGCACCAATATCAAAGAAAACAAAACTTTCAACATCACCAAAAGAGGCAAAAGTATTAAGTTTAAATAGTACATACGACTTTTCTGTTAAAGAGGGAGATAATCTTTGGTTTAAAGTAAATACAGGTTCTATAAAAATCAGCAAAACCCATTTATCTGTGAAGGTGGAGGGAGTTAATGCTAGTATTTCAATTTTTCCAACCCTTAAAAAAGCTGAGGAATTCAATACTCATAATGATTATTTCATGAGAGAAGGATCACTTAGTTATCCTATTGCATGGAATAGTAATGAGTATTATGTAATGTTAACTGCACCTAAAAGTGGTGCTATAAAGTTAAGTATTAATTCGGAAAAGAAGGCTCCAGAATTATACAATAGAAGCATTGATTTATGTCCATTAGAATTAATGGCTAAGGATAACATAAGTATATCAAAGCTTCTTCCGGAACTTAGAGGTGTACGTGATAATATGCTTAACTCATCAGAGACTGGAAAAGAAATTACTAAGGTTTATTATGAAGTAGCTATGAATATGTATCTACCTCTTATAAAGAATAAAGAGTTAAGAAATACTTTACTTAGTGAAGTAAGGAAAATAAATACTCTTTTAAATGAAGTAGTAAACATTAGCAATAGGAAAAATTCAAATTACATAATAAAATCTGAGGATATAGATTCCTTAACAAAAATAAAAGATATTTTATCTAGTAGTCTTAATAAGGAGTTAAAGAATAAGATTGATACATTATGGAAAAAGCTGAACTTAGAGAATTATATTAATAAAGAGCTTACAACATTTATAAAGGATAAGATATCAAGGGATATAGAGGTATTTACTAATAGCCAAGTTATAGTAACTACATCATCAAATATTAACTTAAATAAAGTAAAGAATTTAGTTAATAATAGTTTAGCAAAGTACAATATATTAGAGGAAGTTAAAGTACAAGAAACAAAAACTCTTTTTAATAAAAATGAAAAAACATTTATTGTAAACATCCCATCAAAGAAATACATGAACAGTCTGCAAGGTCACTTAGAAAAGAATTCAGGTATAAATTCTGTAGAGGAAAATTATGTGTTTTATGCTTTAGATAATGATGTAAACTATAATTATCAGTGGTCACTTGAAAATACATCTCAAAGTATACCTGTAAAGGATATGAATGGAGCAGTAATTAATCTTAAAGGTAAAAGGGGTTCTGACATTAACTATAAACCCTTAATTGATGTTATAGAGGATATCCAATTTAAAAATATACCTATAGCAGTTATAGATACAGGTATTAATTATGATTTGGCGGATTTTGATGGTAAGGTTGACCTTGATAAAGGATATAACTTTACTAATAATACAAAGAATGTAATGGATGATAATGGTCATGGTACACATGTATCAGGTATAATTAGTGCTAAAGCTAATAACAATTACTCTATGACAGGAGTAAATCAATACTCAACTATAATACCAATTAAAGCTTTAAACTCATATGGAGCAGGAAATATGTTTAGTATTGCTCAGGCTATTAAATATGCTGTTGATAGTGGAGCAAAGGTAATTAATATGAGTTTAGGGGCTAGGCTGCTTGATGGTACACCTATTAATCCTTCCGAGCTTCCATTTATTGAAGAGGCCTTAAAATACGCAATTGATAAAAACGTTACTGTAGTTGCAGCATCTGGTAATGAATCTAAGAATAACTTAAGTTATCCTGCTAGTTCAGAGTTTTCATTAAGTGTTGGTGCAATTAATAATAAAGATGAAAGAACAGGGTTTTCTAACTATGGTAAGGGACTGGATATTGTAGCTCCTGGAGAGTCAGTTCCAAGCTTACTTGAAAATGGAGAAGTAACATACGCAAGTGGAACTTCCATGGCAGCACCAAATGCAAGTGCAGTTGTAGGTTTTCTTTATTCAGTAGATTCAAATATGACACCTAAAAAGGTAAGAGATATATTATATAAAACATCCCGTGATATAGGTAAAAAGGGATATGATAATGAGTATGGATACGGTTGTGTTAATCTATCAAGTGCTGTAAGTAAGGCAATAAAAGAGAGAGTAGTTAAGTAATATATAAAAAGGAGCAGATTCGAATAGAAACTGCTCCTTAATATTTAATTAACTTAGAATACCTCTACAAGAACCTCCATGGTTCCTCCACATACCATTCCTTCAGCTTCCGCAACATCGCCTGTCATATCAACATGTTCAATTAAGAAGCCTTTAGTTTCCATAAGTTCTCTAGCAGCAGTTATAACGTCTGCTTCACTACAGCCTCCGCCTATGCTTCCGATTGTTCTACCATCAAGGTATGCAATCATTTTAGCACCAGCCTTTCTAGGAACAGATCCCTTAGTAGAAATTATAGTTATAAGAGCCTTAGGCATAGATGAATCCTTTAATATACTTTCAGCTACTTCAACATCAAGTTCTGGGAAGCTAAATGTTTTTCCATACTTATTAATAACACCTTTGTTTTTATAATTAATAAGCTCAGCAGTTATAGATATAGCTATTTCATCTGGAGTTATTGCCCCTATAGGGAAACCAATTGGAGAATTAACAGAATCTAATTTATCCTCACTATAGCCTTCACTTCTCAATTCATCCATCATACCTCTTACTCTACGCTTTGAACCTATCATACCAACATAGGATAATTCGTAATTTAAGATTTCACGTATAATGATTCCATCATATCTATGTCCTCTTGTTATGATAACAACAAAGTCAGATTTTCTTAAGTTAATTAAGTTAAAGGAATTTTCAAATCTTTCACAGATAACACTATCTGCTTCTGGGAAGCGCTCTGTATTTGCAAAAAAAGGTCTATCATCTATAAGAGTAATAGAAAAACCTACTCTTGATGCAAATTCTGATAAAGGCTTTGCTATATGGCCTCCTCCAAATATAATTAGTCTAGGTTCAGGAATAACAGGTTCAATAAATATAGATTGTTTTTCTCTTTCTATAAATTGAACTTTACCAGTATCCAATGAAAGTAAGGCTTTTTCATATGATTCATCATCAATGTCCAGTGTTTTATTTTCAATATCATCCCTTGTTACAAGAATTTTATTTTCGATAGAACCCTTTCTATCACCTTCAAAGTTTAGAAAAGTCAACATAGTACATTGGATATCTTCGTTAACCTTATCTAGCATTGTTTTATAAATATCTTTAAGCATCTTATCACCTTCTACTTTATGTATTTTAATTTATAAATTTAAGACTTAAGTAAACTGTATTAGTACTTAATAAAAGCTATTTACTAAGTATTTCAACTCCATCCTCTGTTACTAGTAGCATATGTTCCCATTGAGAGGATAGTGAACCGTCCTCTGTAAATACTGTCCATTTATCATCTTGGTCTATAACAATCTCATAGGAACCTTCATTTATCATAGGTTCTATGGTAAATACCATTCCAGGAACTAAAATCATTCCTTCACCATAATTACCATAGTGAGGTACAAATGGACCTTCATGAAACTCAAGTCCTATACCATGACCACCAAAATCCCTAACAACAGAGTATCCATGTTTTTCTGCATGTTCTTGAATTGAAGCACCTATATGATCTAAATGTCCCCATGGCTTTACTGCTTCTATTCCTTTGTATAGACACTCTTTTGAAACCTCAACAAGTCTTTTAGCATTATCCCTTGCCTCTCCAATTATAAACATTCTTGAAGCATCGGAATAATAGCCATTAAATATAGTTGATACATCTATATTTATAATATCCCCATTTTTAAGAATTATATCTTTATGGGGAATTCCATGACATACCTCGTCATTTATAGATGTACATAAACTCTTTGGATAACCCTGAAAATTAAGAGTTGCAGGAATTGCACCACAGGATAATGTATAGTCGTGAACTAATTTATCAATCTCATCTGTACTCATACCTTCTTTTATATTTTCAGCTACTAAATCAAGTACAGAATTATTTATTTTAGCACTTTTTCTTATTCCCTCAATTTGCTCCTTGGTTTTAATAAGTTCTCTAGGTGGGACAAGATATCCCTGACTCTTTAAGGAATCTAATTTATCATCAAAATCAATGTGGCATTTTTTATACTTTGAACCACTACCACACCAACATAAATCATTACGATTTAAATTCATATTAACCCCTCCTAAATAGAAGTATTTCCTAAAGTGTAAAAATTTAATACATAACTTAATTGTACCAATATTTTTTCAATATAACCATATGGCTTTACTTTATAATTTAGTATGTTAGAATAATCTAATAGTTTAGTTTATAATAGTAATTAAATGTAATTATAATGAATTTAGAGTAAAAACGAATGTTAAGTCCTAAGAAGTAGGAGGGAAAATATGGTTATACTAAATATGTTTAAAAAAAGAATTGATATTATAAGATTAATTAAAGAGGCAAAGTCTCTTATTAATAATAGAGAATATAACTATGCTATAGAGATTATGGACAAGGCATTAAGCATAAATAATAAAAATTACGATGCACTTGTAACAAGGGCCAGGGCTTATTGTTATTTAGAAATTTATGATAAGGCGTTAATAGATTTGAACTCAGCAATTGACCTTAATACTTCATGTACTAACGCATTTTTTTATAGAGGGCAGATAAATATTATTAATAATAATTTATATGAGGCATTAGATGATTTTAGTAAAGTTATTAGTGTTGATAGAAGAAATAGCATTGCATACATGAAAAGAGGTTCGATATATTCTAAGCTTGGAATGTATGATGCTGCTGTTAATAATTTTAAGGCATTAGTTAGAATCAAGAGAAGGGATCATCATTCCTATGATCTTCTTTTAAGTGCCTGTCTTGCAGCTAAGAGATATGATGAAGTAGAAGGCTACAGCCAAAAATTAATAATTATCCATGAAGAAAGTCCTAGAGGATATTACTATTTAGGGAGATTATATTCCTTAAAAGGATATTTTAAGGAATCTGTAAAGTATTTAACAGATGCAATAAGACGTGATGGAAGTAACGCAGAATATTACTATCATAGAGGAATGGATTATATTCAGCTAATGGAGTATTCAGATGCAATTGTAGACTTTACAATGGGTATAAAAATAAATAGTGGGAACTCCTCAGAGTTTTATTTTTCTAGAGGATATAGCTATTTAAGTCTTAAGGAATACGAAAACGCTATAAGAGATTTTGATAAATTAATTGAACTTGGAGTTAATACAAAAAGTGCCTACTATAATAAGGCTACAGCCTATCTTAATATGAATATGTATAGCGAAGCAATTCTTTGTCTTAATAAGGTTATAGAAGAAGATGAAAGCTTTCAAGGTGCATTTTATGATAGAGCTTTTTGTTATAAACAACTTGGAGATTATGAAAAGGCAATAGTGGACTATGAAAAGGCCTTAGAAATAAACCCTAAATATGATGCGTTTTACTACGAACTTACCCGTGTATATTTTGATAAAGGTGACTTTGATAAGGTTTTAGAGACACTTGATAGAGCTGAGAAAAGTAATCCCAATTGGCCATATAAAACCTTTGCATATACATTAAAAGGTGATATTTATTATAATAAGAAACATAATTTAGATGATTCCATAGAAAACTATACAAAGTCTATAGATCTTTCCCCTACTGCCTATGCATATATTCAAAGGGGAAGGTGCTATCAGGATAAAAATGAGTATGAATTATCAATTAAGGATTTTGATTTTGCACTTGAAATAGATTCTAAAAATGCTTCTGCTTACTTTAGAAAGGCTATAAGTTATGAAGCAATGGAAAATATGGACAAGGCAATTGAGTATTATTCTCTAGCTATAGAAAATTCTAAGGATAGTATGAAAGAGGTTTACTATAATTCAAGAGGGTGTTGTTATGGATATATGAAGGACTATGAAAATGCCATTATTGACTTTAAAGAGGCTATAAATATAAGTCCGAGTTCTAAGGATGCATATGGTAATCTTGCACTAGCCTATAAAGCGGAAAATGATATAGAGAAGGCCATAGAGTGCTATGAAAATATTATTAAAATAGATAGTAATGATGAAAATATATATTATTCTATAGCAACGCTTTATTTAGAAATTCGGAAATATAAAGAGGCAAAGGATTATTTCACATTAGCTATTAATGTGAATCCAAATCTTGAAGAGGCATTTTACTATAGAGGATATATAAACTACTTCCATGATTACTTTGAGGAGGCAATTGATGATTTGAATGCTTCTATTAATCTTGAGGAGACAAGCACTTCCATACTACTTCGAGGTAGATGCTATCTAGAGAGTAAGAAATATTTACTTGCAATTGACGATTTTTCATATCTTATTAGTAGAGAAGAAGAGGCAGTTTATTATACTTACAGAGGTATGGCATTTTATTTCATAGGTGAACTTCAAAGTGCAATTGACGATTATAATTCAGCAATTGAAATTGATAATAATGATGCAGAAACCTATTCCTGTAGAGCAGACGCCTTTAAAAAATTGAAAATGTATGAAAATGCCATAAAGGATTATAGAAAATCAGGTGAGATTAATAATAAATATAAGTCAGGAGCATATTGCAATATAGGGATAATTTACTCCGAAACAGAGGAATCAAAAAAGGCTATGTACTACTATAATAAGTCTATAGGAATGAATTTTAAAAATTATATGGCATACCTAAAAAGAGCAGAGGAACTTGAGAAAAATGGGGAATACGAAGAGGCTGTTAATGACATAGAAAACTTATTAGTAAAATCTAATTATACACTAGAAAACATTAGAGAAAAAATGAGCGATATAGAAAAGATCTTAAATAATGTTATAGAAAAAACTAGTAATGAGAGGACATCATCTAAAGTAAAAGAAATGCTAGAAATTTTATATAAACATTTAAACTAAAAGATTTTATAAAACTACCTATATACTAATGTGCATAGGTAGTTTTGTTATTTAAATTACTAAAAATTTGATAAATACATTTTAACTTTAAGAGGTATACTTATTGTATATGAATTTTGCAGATTTTGTAGAAATAGCTGAAACAGTAAGATATACTGATTTATATACGAATACTATTATATATGAGATTTAAACACCAATAAGGGTGCAAGTATAATAACTTCGCCATAATAAGTAATATTTTATAAAATATAAAGAGTTTTTTATGATTAATTCCTATATAAGTAGTGATTTATAAATTTAATAGGAGGGTAATATATGAGAACAATTAACCTAAAAGTAAATGGAAAAGACGTTTCAGTTGAAATAGAAGAAGGTTTAAGACTAATAGATCTTTTAAGAGATAAACTTCACCTTGTAGGAACTAAGGAAGGTTGCGGAGAAGGTGAGTGTGGTTCATGCTCAATTATAATGGATGGAGAGCTTATAAACTCTTGCCTAGTTACTGCTATGCAGGCAGAGGGCAAGGAAATTCTTACTATAGAGGGAATGCAAAATGGTGAACAGCTACATCCTATTCAAAAAGCATATCTTGATGCAGGAGCAGTTCAATGTGGTTTTTGTATACCAGGAATGGTTCTTGCAACAAAGGTAATACTAGATAAAAATGAAGAACCAAGTGAAGAAGAAATAAGAAAAGGATTAGCAGGAAATCTATGTAGATGCACAGGCTACACAAAGATAGTTGACGCTGTACAAATTGCCTCAAGGTATATTAAAGAGGAGGAGAAGTAGTATGAATTTTGATGTTGTTGGAAAAAGCATATTAAGAGTAGATGGTAAGGCCAAGGTTACAGGGCAAGCTATATACCCTCAAGATATATATATGGATGGAATGCTATATGGAAAAACTCTTCGTTCAACAAAACCCCATGCATACATAAAGGTTGATGTAACTAAGGCAGAGAATATCAAGGGAGTTGTAAAGGTATTTACTGCAAAGGATATACCAGGGTTAAATGGTCATGGTGTTATGCTTAAGGATCATGAAGTGTTTTGTAGCAAGAAAGTTAGAAGAATAGGAGATCCTATTGCATTTGTAGTAGCAGAAACTGAAGAGATAGCTATAGAGGCACTAAAACATGTTGAAGTTGAATATGATGTTTTGCCAGCTGTATTTGATCCGGAAAAGGCATTAGAAAAAGATGCACCAAGGATTCATGATGATATGGATAATCTTCTATATCACTTTAAACTTAGAAAAGGACTTGGAAAGGAAGATATAAACAAGGCCTTTGAAGAATGTGAGGTTATTGCAGAAAATACATACACTGTACCTCAAATTGATCATGCTTTTCTTCAGCCAGAGGCAGGAGTAGCTTATGTTGAAGATGATGGGACACTTGTTGTTGCATATGCTACCCAATATCAACACTTTGATAAAATGGAGATTGCAGAGGTACTAGGAGTACCTATGGAGAAGATAAAACTTATTAACTGTGCAATAGGTGGGGCATTTGGTGGTCGTGAAGATGCTACTGCACAGATTCATATTTCACTTGCAGCACACATACTTAAAAGACCGGTTAAAACTGTTTATTCAAGAAAAGAATCATTTATAGCTCACTCTAAAAGACATGCTGAAAAGATTTATATGAAAACTGGAGCATTAAAGGATGGTACACTTCATGCTGTTGAAGCTAGGATAATTGGTGATAGTGGAGCATATGTATCCTGGGCATTTAATGTACTTAGAAAGTCTGGAGTTCATGCTACAGGACCTTATGTTGTACCAAATGTTAAAGTAGATAGCATGGCGGTTTCTACAAATAACCCATTTGCAGGAGCGATGAGAGGCTTTGGAGCTATTCAGGTTACAGTTGCATATGAACAGCAAATGGACATATTAGCAGAAAAGCTTGGTATTAGCACTGTAGATATAAGAATGAAAAACCTATTTAAAGAAGGCTCTATAACAGCAACAGGACAAGTGTTAACTGAAAGTGTCCCTATAGTACCTTGCCTTGAAGGTGTTATAAAGGATATAGACTTTTCAGCTATTCAATATCCTAAGGAAGTTATAAATGAGGTTGCCTCCACTCAGTCCAAACAAAAGTGTAATATAAAAAGAGGAAAAGGAATCTCATGTGCATATTATGGAACAGGATATGGAAATGGGTTCCCAGATGTTTCAGAGGCTCACGTTGAACTTGGTGAAGATGGAAAGATAACTATATTTGTAGCTGCAGCTGAGGTAGGTCAAGGGGCTAAAACTGTTATGAGTCAAATAGCAGCTGAGGTTCTAGGAGTTGATTTCGAGGATACTATAATAATTAGTGAAGATACAAGTCTTACAGTAGATTCAGGTACAGCAGCAGCAAGTAGACAAACATACAATACAGGTAATGCAGTTAAAAGAGCAGCTGAAAATCTAAAAAAAGAATTAATAGAAATTGCAAAGGAAGAATTAAAACTTAATAGTGATGTTGGATATGGCTTTAAGAATAGTAGTATATTCCTTAAGGTATTCCCAAGTAAGCAAATAACCTTTAAAGAAATAGCTGAAAAAAGAGGTAAGATTAGAGCAGGTGGTAAATTTACAGCTCAAACTGTTGAAATGGATGAAGATGGTCAAGGTGTACCATATTGGCCATATACTTTTAGTGCGTGCTCTGTTGAAGTTGAAGTAGACACAGAAACAGGAAATATAAAAGTGGTTGATGCAACCCACGCACAGGATGTAGGTCGTGCTTTAAATCCGAGACTTATAGAAGGACAAATGGACGGTGGCTTTGCTATGGGTCTAGGATATGCTTTGTTTGAAGAGATAATTCTTAAAGAGGGATCCATAGTAAATAATAGATTTACTAATTATGTTATTCCGAGTTCAACTGATGTACCAAGGGTAAAAAATGTTATTATAGAGGATCCTGAAAATACAGCACCATTTGGGGCAAAGGGAATTGGAGAGCCTACTATGCTTGCAGTACCAGGTGCAATTCTTAATGCTATATATGATGCAGTAGGAGTTAGAATAACTGATATTCCTGCAACCCCAGATAAAATACTTAAAGCACTAAAAGAAAAAGATAAAAATAGTTAGGCAAAATTCTCCTTAAAATGTATTCAATTATAGGCTAGAAAGATGAAACTACGAATGACAATTTAATAAAAGTCTAAAAATATTCTATATACTTGTACATTCCTGAAAATAAGTTCTTGAAAGAAGTAGTATAGAGTAATATAATGTATATTGAAAGTGTTCATTAAACTAATATTTACACTGTCAAAAAAATATTTTTTACATATAAGGAGGATTTCCAAATGTCAGGAAAGTTAGCAGATCTTAGTATCAAGGGATTTTTAGAAGCAACAGCTTCAGATGCACCAGTACCAGGTGGTGGAAGTATAGCAGCTCTAAGCGCAAGTATTTCAGCAGCTCTAGTTGAAATGGTAGCAGGACTTACTATAGGTAAGAAGGGTTACGAATCAGCAGAAGCTGAAATGAAGGATCTTCAAGGAATAGCTGCTAAGGCTACTCAAGACTTCGTTACAGCTATCGATAAGGATGCTGATTCATTCGATCTATTCATGAAGGCTATGAAGATGCCAAAGGAAACAGACGAAGAAAAGGCAGCAAGAAGCGCAGCTATGCAATCAGCTATAGTTGAAGCAGCTGAAGTTCCACTTTCAGTAGCTCAAGCAGCTTTTGATTTCATGAAGTACACTGAAGCAGTAGTAGTTAAGGGTAACCAAAACGCAGTTACTGACGGAGCAGTTGCAGCTATGATGGCTAGAACAGCAGTTATATCAGCTCTTTACAACGTAAAGATCAACCTTGGATCAATCAAGGATGAAGCTAAGGTTGCTGAACTATCAGCTAAGGTTAAGGAAATCGAATCAAAGGTTAATGAAGTAGAAGCTTCAATCCTTTCAAAGGTTAACCTATAATTTTTGGTTTAACTAATAAAAGAACCTCTTAATTAAGAGGTTCTTTTTTTATATTTAGAATTATGCAAGTAGTGACTTAGTAGATTCTCGATATTCCTTAGGTGTTAATATAAATAGTACGTCGCGATATTCAATAGTAGTACTACCAACAGGGGTTATAATGTCGTCATTTCTAATAATTGCAGAGACTAATGTTTTCTCTGGAAGTTCAATCTCCATTAGAGTTTTTCCAATGGATGCTGAATCTTTTCCGATGTAAACCTGAATCATATCCTTTTTAGATTTTCCTGTAGATATAAGTTCTAATGAATTATGCACTTCAGGTATGTCTTCACCTAGCAGCCCTAGCTTTTTAGCGAATGGGTTTAGGGTATACCCTTGAATAAGTGCAGAGGTTAATACAGTAAAGAAAACAACATTAAAAATAACTGAACTATTTGGCAGATTACTAACCATTGGGTAGGTTCCAAGAACAATTGGAACAGCGCCTTTAAGTCCCGCCCATGAAATAAATACTTTCTCCTTTAAAGTAAAATCTGAAAATATAGTAGAAATGAAAACACCAATAGGTCTGGCAATTAACATTAGAACTAATGATAGTAATAGTGCAGGAGTAGTATACTGCAAAAGGTCCTTTGGAAATACTAAATGTCCAAGTATAACAAACATAGATATTTGCATAACCCAAGCTAAGCCATCATGAAATTTCTCAACGGAATATCCATAGGAGATTCCATTATTCCCAAGATAAATTGCCATTATGTATACAGCTAGGAATCCACTTGCATTAATAGATGTAGTAGCACTAAATGTTAAAAAGCCAAGTGAAAGTGCAAGTACACAAGCAAGTCCAGATGAATCTATATCAATCTTATTAATAATATATAAAGATATCTTTCCGAATAAAAGGCCAAGTAGGGTGCCTATACCCATTTGCCAAAAGAAGAAAAATATAAGTGATGAAATAGAAGACATATCCCCTTTAATAAGAGAGATAAATGAAATAGTTAAGAAAATAGCCATAGGGTCGTTGCTACCTGACTCTATTTCAAGTGTTGAACTAACCTTTGGTTTTATATTTTTATCTCCTAGTACAGCAAAAACTGCAGCTGCATCTGTTGAACTTACAATTGAACCAAGCAGCAATGAGTTAAGCCAGTCAAATCCTAGAATTAATTTTGAGAAAATAGCAGTAATTAATGTAGTTACAAGTACACCAAGAGTTGCGAGGGATGTTGAGGATGGAATGATTTTTTTTATTTTAGACCATTTAGTTTTAAATCCTCCATCAAAGAGAATAATAACTAAAGCTATAGTTGAAATAAGTTGAGTTAATTTTGCATTATTGAAGAAGATAAAAAGGTTTAAAAGCATTCCTACACCTATATAGAAAACAAGAGAGGGAACACCAAGCTTATTAGAAAACTTAGTTGAAAAAACACCTAGGATAAGAATTGTAGAAAATAATAATATTAATTTTTCAGGAGAATTTAATACACTCAAAAAATACCACCTTTCTTAAATTGTTTTGTATACTAGTATAATACTATGATAACATTTTTGAGTAAAGAATTCAAATATTTATAATAATGAGTACAACTATTTTGTTAATTTATTAATGTGTATATTGAATAAAAACTTACAAAAAGATATAATAATTACAAAAAAATGTTATTAAGGAGTTGATTGTTATAAACTCTATACTAAAGGCTTATAAAGGTAATATTATATTTACCCCTGAATTTGGTAAATATGAGATTGTTGAAAATGGATATATAGTAGTTAATGATAGACTTGTACAGGGAGTATATAAGACTCTTCCTGAAGAATTAAAGGATACAGTTGTTGTTGATTACACAGGAAAATTAATAGTTCCGGGATTTGTTGATCTACACTTCCATGCTCCTCAATTTGTAAACAGGGGACTTGGAATAGATATGGAGCTTCTTCCTTGGCTAGAAACATACACATTTCCAGAGGAAGCGAAGTATATAGATACAGAATATGCCCTAAAAGCATATAAAAAGGTTGTTCATGAATTATGGAAACAGGGAACAACAAGAGCAGTACTTTTTGGTACTATTCATAAAGAAGCAACAAAAATTCTTATGGATTTAATTGATAAATCAGGGCTTTCAGCCTATGTTGGTAAGGTGAACATGGATAGAAATTCTCCAGAGTTTTATATAGAAAATACCGAAGATTCCATTAATGATACTGAGGATTTTTTAACTGAAACAATTAATAAATACGACTTAGTAAAACCTATTATAACACCAAGGTTTATACCTACATGTACAGGGGTTTTAATGGATGGACTATCAGAACTTGCAAGTAAGTTTAACGTCCCTGTACAGTCACACTTATCTGAAAATCGAGGAGAAGTAGAATGGGTATCAAAGCTTCATCCTGAAGCTTCAAGCTATAGTGAAGTTTATAATCAGTTTAGAATGTTTGGGAAAACTCCAACAGTTATGGCTCACTGTATATATCTAAGCGATGAGGAAATCAAGTTAATGGCGAGGAATAATGTATTTGTTGCACACTCTCCTCATTCAAACAGCAATTTAATTAGCGGTATTGCACCTATAAGAAAACTTCTTAAGGCTGGCGTTCCAGTAGGACTTTCAAGTGATATATCAGGTGGACATAATGCATCAATAGCAAGTGTTATGGTTCAGGCTGTTCAAGTGTCAAAGCTTAAATGGGTAGAAAATCCTGAGTATAGTGAATTTGAGGATTTTCTATCAACTCCAGAGGTATTTTATCTTGCTACAAAGGGTGGAGGAAAGTTCTTTGGTAATGTAGGAAGCTTTGAAAAAGATTATGAGTTTGATGCCCTTGTTATAGATGATACTGAACTTTCAGACTTAAATGAAAGATCAATTGAAGAAAGGATTCAAAGATATATTTATATTGGAGATGACAGACAAATTCTTCATAGATACGTTGCAGGAAGAAAAATTGAAGAACCAAAATTTGATTAATAACAATACCCACAGGGGAGTTTTATCTTCCTGTGGGTATTATGCATTAGATAACATTTATAATGTCCATTATAGAGTTTCCCAAAAGAAGCTTACTTACAAAAGACTCTCTACATTTATCATATTGATTAAAAAGTGATTTTGCATACTCCTCATTAGAGTATACCTTCCAATATCCATAGAACTTATAGCTTTGTCCTTTATTTTCAATAAACCCAATAATATCATCAAGGGGATAACCTAGAAAAAGTCCAATCTCATGGGGAAAATTATTTATATTTAAGACTTTGTGTTTTAAAGTATTTATGGCATCTAATATGTTTATATCAGGATACCCATTTAACTTTAGAAAACCTTGACAACTAGGATTCATTAAAATGCTATTTAATAAATTTTTGTTATAAACAAGAATCAAATAATATGATTTATACTCACATAATATCTCTAAGAATATATTTTTCTTATTTAAAACAGTGTTATATGTCTTTATCAGGTAAGGTATATTAGAATAATGCTTTTTATAGCAGGATATTAAATTAGAAGGCTTAATACCAACAAGTGTTGGAGAGCAATGCAAGGCTAAAATTTTCTCGAAGTTTTTAAAAGTATTCATTACAAACCCTCCTATTAAATAAATCAAGAAAAATAAAAAACGTAAAAGTTATATATATAGCTTTTACGTTTTAAATATTATTATTTATATATTTGATTAAAAATGATTAAAATTTATAATTTGTTTTTACAAGAAGGGGAAATTGTGTGATTAAGGGGATGTGAGCTAGTAAGCCTCACATCCCCTTTCTGGTGTAATATCTCTAAGCGATTTTAGTATTATCTTTCATTTCTTCTTCAAATGCAGGTGATGCTATCTTCATAAGAGGAAGTATAGCTTTAGTAATAACTGCATCTACAAAGTGGTGTAGAATAGTTCCTATTCCAACAACTATAAAGGCTTTATATAGGTCGAATCCAAATGGAACTACAACTAGACATTCAAGTAGCCCATGTATAGGTGCTATAACAATCATTGTAGTCCAATAGCTTTTTCCTGACTTTAGCATATATGATCCGATTACTGATACTCCAAGATGCATAAATGCTCTTGCTGCAATAACTGCAGGTGATGTTATAAGGAATCCAATCGCACTTCCAATAGCAACAACAGCAGCCGCTAAAGGCCCTAAAAACATTGATAAAAATATTGGAACATGTGAAGCAAGTGTTGCGCTAAATGGTGGTATAGTAATTCTTAAAAAGCCTCCAAACATAACTGGTATAACAATTGCAAGTGACATTAAAAGACCTGTTAGAACCATCTTTTTTATTTTCATTTATAAGTCCTCCTAATATTATAGTTAGAATTATTCCGGAATTAAGTACAAGTATACCAAAATAATCATGAAGTGAAAAAAATGATGTTTTTTTAACAAGAGTTATTTTGTATATTGTCAAATAGTAAGTTATATTAAATCACAAATCTAAGTATTTGTTTTTTATCTTATTTATTATAAATTCACCTGAAAACTATAGAAATAACAGGAATAGGGAAATACTATATTTGATATAACGGTTTATTATTGATATAATTATTATAAAAATGTATGAAATTGAGGAATACTATCAGTTACCACAGTGGAGGAATTATGATAAAAAAAGTAAAGGTTGAAGATGCCATAGGAATGATTTTAGCCCATGATATGACAAAAGTTGTTCCTGGGGACTTTAAAGGAGCTGCTTTTAAGAAAGGTCATATAATAGCTGAGGAAGACATTGACGAACTTAAAAGTATGGGAAAAAACCATATTTACATATTAGAACTAGATAAAAATACAATACATGAAGATGAAGCTGCAATTAGAATATCAAAGGCAGCTGCTACAAGTGAAATAATACTTGAAGGTCCAAGTGAAGGTAAAGTTAAATTCATAGCAAGTAATAAAGGTCTATTAAAAATTAATACAAAAGCCCTTGAGAAAATAAATGAAATAGAGGGAGTTGTACTTGCAACTCTTCACACTAATACTTTAGTTGAGAAGGGAAAGGTAGTTGCTGCTGCGAAATTAATTCCCTTAGTAACAGAGAGAGAAAGAATTGAAACTGTAGAGGAAATTTGTAGGGAACTAGGTAATGTTGTATCAATTAAAGAAGTGAAAAATTATAAAGTAGGAGTTGTAGTAACAGGGACAGAAGTTTATGAGGGAATTATTAAAGATAAATTTGGTCCACTGTTAAGAGAAAAGGCCTCCTATTATGGTTGTACAGTTTTAGATGTTTTATATGCAAAAGATGATGAGAATATGATAAGAGGATGTATAGAAGACTTACTAAATAGAGGCTGTGAAATAATTGTAACATCAGGTGGAATGTCTGTTGACCCTGATGATTTAACTCCAAGTGTTATAAAAAGCGTTTCAAATGAGGTAGTAACCTATGGTTCACCAGTTATACCTGGAGCTATGTTTATGATTGCTTATAGAGGGAATATTCCTATACTTGGACTACCAGCATGTGGAATGTTCTTTAAGGTTACAGTATTTGATCTTGTTTTTAAAAGGCTTATAGCAGGAGATAAAATAACAAAAAAAGATATGGCTACTTTAGCACATGGAGGACTATGTCAGGAGTGTGAAGTATGTCATTATCCAATATGTCCATTTGGTAACTAAGCTAATATTCATTAAATGAGGTAATGAAATATGGAAAGTATGTATAAAGAACTTGGAATAAATACTAAAAAATCATGTATGATTTCTTTTGTAGGAGGTGGAGGTAAAACAAGTCATATGTTCACACTTGCAAAGGAACTTAAGAATTTTGGAAGAGTTCTTGTAACAACAACTACTAAAATATTTCTTCCAAGCAAGGATGAATATGATAATTTAATTGTTTTAGATAATGAAAGTAATGAAATTTTTAATGAAAGCATAGATGGGATAACATTACTTGCAAAGGAAATAAATTCTGAGAATAAAGTTGTCGGAGTAGATAAAACTATTTTAGATGATATATATATAAAAGGCTTATACAAGTTTATATTAGTAGAAGCAGATGGAGCAAAATGCAAGCCACTTAAGGCACCTAAAGAAGGTGAGCCTATAATACCATCTAAAACTAATATTAATATAGGAATCATAGGCTTTGATGCACTAGATAAAAAGGTAGAGGATGTATGTTTTAGAGATGATATTTTTACATCTATTACAGGTAAATCTGGTAAAGAATTAGTAGATGATGATTCAATTTTATCTCTTATTAATAATAAATTTGGATTGTTTAAGAATACACCCAATAAGTGTAAAAGGTTTTTTATAGTTAGTAAGTGTGATACTAATTTAAGTGAAAATAGAGCAATTGTGCTTTTGAAAAAGGTTATGAAAACTGAGGACGTTGATAGAGTTTTTATCTCATCTATATTCGAAGGTAAGTTTAAAAGAATATGTATAGATGTATGTGGAATAGTTATGGCTTCAGGTTTATCAAGACGAATGGGAAGTAATAAACTTATTATGAAGGTTAATGATGAGCCTATGGTTGAAACGGTGATTAAAGAGGCAACACTTTCACATCTTAAAAAGGTGATAGTTGTTTATAATAAGGATGAGGTATTGAATATTATTAAAAACTATCATGTGGATTGTATATATAATCCTTCTCCAGAGACAGGACAAAGCATATCAGTAAAACTTGGTTTAAATGAGTCTGATAAAGAAGATTATATAGGATTTATGTTTTTTGTTTCTGATCAACCATTTATAACATCAACTCTTATAAATAAAATTCTATCTGAATTTGTGGAGAAAGTAGATAATATTGTAATTCCTATTTACAATGGGAAAAATGGTACTCCAGTAGTATTTCCATCCTATTTGAGAGAAGAATTTAAATCATTAGATGGGGATAATGGAGGCAGAGAGATAATTAGAAACTCACAAAAGGTTACTAAATTAAAAATCGAAAATGCAAGGCTTGGAATGGATGTAGATACACCAGAGGTATATGATTCACTAAGGAGGTTGAATAATGAATAAGACAGTAGTTATAAGAGGAGCTGGAGATCTTGCTAGTGGAATAGCACATAGACTTTATTCATGTGGATTTAACGTACTAATGTTAGATATTAAGGAGCCTCTTGTTATAAGAAGAACAGTGGCTTTTGCTGATGCTATATTTAACGGAACCGCTACGGTAGAGGGAGTAACTGGAGTTCTTTGTGAAAGTATCGAAGATATAGAAAAAGCATTTAAAGATCGTAAAATAGCTGTAATAATAGATGAAAAATGCCAAATAGTTAAAAAGTTTAAAGTGGATGCATTAGTAGATGCTATTCTCGCGAAGAGAAATATTGGAACTTTCAAAGGTATGGCTCCTATTGTAATAGGATTAGGTCCAGGGTTTACAGCTGGAGAAGATGTAGATGCTGTAGTAGAAACTAATAGGGGACATTATCTTGGTAAGTTAATTTTAAATGGAAGTGCTGAACCGAATACAGGAGCTCCTGGAAATATAATGGGATATACACTAGAAAGAGTAATAAATGCTCCTGCAACTGGAAGAATACATCATAATAAGAATATAGGAGATGTAGTTAAAAAAGATGAGGTTATAGCAACAATTGATGGGACTCCTGTAAGAAGTAAACTTGATGGGGCTTTAAGAGGTCTTATTCGTGAAGGTACATTTGTTAAGCAAGGGTTAAAAATAGCCGACACAGACCCAAGAGGAAAAGTGGATTACTGCTATGAAATATCAGAAAAGGCTAGAGCTATAGGTGGTGGAGTACTTGAAGCTATACTTCATTTAAGTTATAGGAGAGAAAATAGTGAAAAGTGTATTAGCTAAGATAGCAGAGGAAGTAGATGCAAATAAGAAAATAGCTATGGCAATAGTTACAAAGCTTGCTAAATTTTCTCCTGGGGCCCCAGGGGCGACTATGGGAGTTTATGAAGACGGAGGTATTATAGGAACAGTAGGAGGAGGAAGCCTTGAGGCTAAGGTTATAGAAAAAGCCCTAGTATGCCTAAAGGAAGGTGTAAGTAAATCCTTTGAATTTGAAGCATCAAGTAGTGAAATAGATGGAGACCTTCATAATACATCTCAAGGTAAGACAGAAGTATTTATAAGAGTATTTAATGAGAAGCCAAAACTTTTATTAGTAGGTGGAGGTCATGTATCACATGAGCTATATAAGTTTGGAAAGTACATGGGTTTCTCCGTTGGCATATTTGAAGACAGGGAGGCTTTTTGTAATAAAGAAAGGTTTCCAGATGCAGATGAACTTATTTTAGGTGATGTAGTAGAATCTCTTAGAAACTATAAAGTAGACAATAATTGTTATGTTATTATGGTATCTAGAGGACATATATATGACGAGAATGCACTAAAGGAAGTAATATCTAGTGATGCTAAGTATATAGGAATGATAGGTAGTAAATTAAAGGTTGAAAATATATTTAATAACCTTAGAAAAGATGGAGTTTCAGATGACCTTTTAAACAAGGTTTACTCACCGATTGGAATCGCAATAGGTGGTAAAGAAATAAAAGAAATAGTTCTTGGAATAATGGCAGAGGTAGTTTTAGTTAAAAATGGTGGCACTGCAGGTCATATGAAAAGTATTTCTAACTTGATTTAATAAAAATCCCTAGGATTAATCCTAGGGATTTTATATTTATTAATATATTTATTGGTTTCTATTTTCAACTTCAAGTCTAAAGTCCTTATCAATATTTAAAGTCTCAGTACTAGGATAGAAGCTAGTAATTACTTTTTTATAGTTAAGTCCGTGTCTAGAAAGACCTATTGCACCATATTTACTAAGTCCAACTCCGTGTCCTTCTCCACCACCATAAATAGTTATAGATTTAAACTTATCACCTGACATGTTTTTTTCTATAGTAAAGAATGGGGAAGGTAGTATAGTTAAGTTCTGAAGTGGCTTACCATATATAGTTGTAAGCTCAAATCCTTCCTTTGGTATAAGGAGTTTTCTAAGGATATCATTACCTGTTATCTTATAGATATTATTTTCACTTTCTATTTTAATTTCAGAAACTATACCAGATGAAGTTCTATCTGTTATATTAATATCTTTTATCTTTCCTATACCATCTCGAGGTATTTTAGCTTCCTTATATAAGAAAAAGTGCCATTTCTCTTTAAAATGATTAGGATTTTTAACGTATAAATCATATAAGTTATTATTAATTAATTTAGTAAGAACAGTATAATCTATTGAATACTTCCATCTAAAAAGTGGAGAGTTAGAATCATGTGCCTTAACTGTCCAATCTTTTAGATACTGTGTTATATCATCCTCACTATGCACATTTATCTTATTACCTGATTGATTAAATGATGAAGCTGTTAAATAATCTTTAGATGGAGTAACCTTTCCAAATACATCATCATAGGATGCACCGAATCCAGGTGAAGTTGAATAATACTTAGCATCTATAACATCGCCATCCTTAGTTACTACTTCACCAGAAGTTGATTCTATTGCTTCATCAGACTGAGGACTACCAGGTGAAGCTTCATAAAGCTGTGAAGGCTCACAGTCTATAGCATGAACCCCAAGACTTGCATATTCCTTTGATAAAATACTGTAAATAGCAGCAGTTCTTGAAACTATAGATTGAATCTTATATCCTTCAACTCCACCAGAGGATGGCATTTCAGAAGGCACAACCCCCTTAAGATAGTTGTTAATATATGCCTCATTAATAAGTTTAATACCACTATTATCTAATGAAAGTTCAAAACTACCATAATATGATGGAATATATCCGTTTTTTCTAGTGTTAGAAGGAATAGATATTCTGGTAGAATCCCCTTGGATAATCTCTATTCTAGAGGATGTATTTCCAATACTAGTTGTACTTGAACCCTTTACAAGTGAAAGATTCATTTTAGCCCCTTCTTTAGTTACAATTAGACTATCATTTGGAGCGAATTTATAATTTAAATCCTTAGATTTTAATTCTGCTTCACTATTAAAGAAAAATTTAATCTCCTTATGATTTCTAGTTGAAAAATCAGAGTTAGATATAAGAGTTCTTATTCTATTAACCTTTGGAATACTACATAGGACAATTTTTACATTATTATTTTTATCCATAATAAATCTATATCCTTGATATCCTACCATTAAACTTTTATCAGATATTTCCGATATAGATTTTCCCTCAACTTTGTAGTATTTGGTTTTGCTAGTAGTCTTGATTACACTATCCACAAGATGAACTTCAGAACCTTTAATGGATATAACTTTACCTGAATAATATTTAACAGGTTCTATAGAAATAACTTTTTTTCCCCTTAACTTTATATTGTATGAAGGGGATGGTTTAATAGTTAATGTATTAGGAACTATAAGTGTTTTTTCATCTCCGTTTTGGTATATCCTTAATTCCTGTCCATCTGTTACTTTCTTTTTATCAAGTATTATTGAATAATTTAGGCTTTGTGTACCTAAAAATATATAGTAAATTCCAGAAAATAAAATGAAAAATACTAAAGATATAGTTATGTATATTATATTTTTCTTCAAAATTATCACCTCAAAGTATATTACATTAGTATTTTATAATATTTCACGAATATATTCATCTATATTTTCGTTATTATTTATCATAAAGTATAATTTTTACTATTTTGTAACCTTTTTTTTCACTCTCATAGTCTTTATTAAACAGCCGAATATAAATATAAGGCTAACTGCACCAAATGGTGGATATAATATTCTTATAAGATTAGAAAAACCTGCAAAGGATATAGGAATTGAAACTAGAATAATAATTAGTACTGATGTTGTATATGAAATTTTAAATGAGTGTTCCATTCTTTTTCCTAAACTATAAAGGTTAGATATTTCTGTTGAAAACATTTCTAGCCATATAATACCTGTTAATAAAAACATAAATAACGCACCAAACTCTTTACTTATATGTAATGTTGGTATTTCACTATAAAAGCTACCAGGATAGTATGTAAGTATTGAGAAGTTTACTGATACTGCAAGTATTGTTAGAACAATACCTCCTAATAAGCAACCTGCAATAAACTTTTTTCTGCTCTTAATTTCCCTTGTCATAGGACAGATAACTCCTGTTGCTAGTATAAGGTTAAAAGAAGCATAAAGAAGTGCAGATAGTAAAAATCCATCTTTGCTTTGTGGTGAATTAGAGGTTATAATATAGTTAATAGAATCAGGATTTTGTTTTAGTGTAAAAATACCTACTAGTAGTATCATTACAGTAGAAAGTGGAACAACTATCATATTAGTTGCAATCAATCCCTTAGTTGATAATGAAGTTACAATAAAACAAAGTGCTGCCATTAAAAAAATTCCTACGGCTTTATTAAGTCCAAAGAATTCATTTAGCATGGCGCCTCCACCTGAAATCATAATTGTATTTCCTGCAAATATGAAGAAGGTTAAAAATATATCTGTAACTCTTCCGAATTTTTTACCTAAGACAAATATAACCATATCATTATAAGATCTAAATTTATGTTTATAGCAAAGATATACAATAATACATGAAAATACTACATAGATAATACAGCAAATTGTAATTCCAATAAAACTTTTCCTACCATACAAAGAGAAAAATTGAAGAATTTCTTGTCCAGATGCAAGACCTGCGCCTATAATTGTACCGATAAATACAGCACTGATTTTTAGTACATCACCCAAATAAATACCTCCTAAATACTACTCAATATAATTACTATTCAACATCATATAAAAAAATGAAGGTTTTTATATTTATGATGTATTAAAAAGTGATTTACTTACCAAACTATATATTGATAATTAAAGGTAGGTGAATTAAGTGAAGAAATTTATTTCAATCTTTCTAATTTTGACTTTATTGATTTTACCAGCTGGGTGTACCTCTAAGAAAGAGCTTAGTAAAGTAGATAAGAAAAGACTTGAAGAAAGAAAACAAGATTATAAGGATGCACAAAATCTAATTAAACTTTATATGGAACTTGTTATGCAGGGAAAGCGCGATGAAGCTCGAAAATATATAGCACCAAGTAGTAATAAGAAGGATATTAAAACCGAATTCCCCCTTAAGCCCTTAGGATATAGTATAAATAGAATAGAAAAGATAGGAAATAAGCTTATTGCAAGCGTTAAGCTTTCACAAGGCGTTAAAGGGAAAGCATACTATACCATAGATATAGCAGACTATACAATAGGTAAGAAGTCAGATGGAGATATGGTTATTGAAAATATACAGGTAAAAAGTAACCTAGTATTTTTTGAAGCGATGGTTCAAGGGGAAAAGTCACTTTTATTAAGAGAAGATACACATACTGAGGCTATTCCAGTTTTAAAAGCATTTGAACTTCCAGACTATATAGCAAATGATATTGCCTTTCAACCCCTAAAAAAGGTTAGGATTAATAGAGAAAAATATGGGTCTGCAGCAATTTCAAATGATGGTAAGAAGATGATATTATGCTCCGTAGATGGGAAAAATACCATAGCCTTAGCAGTTGAAAGGGTAGTTAGAGCATTTAATAGTAAGGATAAAAAGGTTGCTGAAGCAGCAGGTACAGGTGGCGGCGGAGGAACAGAAAAAGAAGAAGGTGCTTCATCAGGAGAAGCTCAGAGAGTAGACGTAGTACCCCTAGACTACTTTGAAGGTGCAACCGTAGAATACGTAACATTTTCTCCAAGTGGAGACTGTATATATATTCAAACAAGAAAAGGGGATAAGGTAGGATTATCACTTTATTCTACATACTCATTAAAAATTTTAAGCCCTAAGTTAATGGAGAAATTCAATTCACCTGAATATAATATAATAAATGCTTACTTTAATAATGAAGATACATTATTAGTTAGTGCAAAGAACCTAAAGGAGAATAAGGTAGAAAATTACATTTTAGATATTAAAAATGATGTAGCTAGAAAACAAGGCAGATAAGGAAAGACATAATATGTTCAAACTAATCCCTAAGGAGGTTACACTTATGGAAAACAGTGCAAAAATTATCGATCTAAATCAGAGAAGAAAATTTAAAAGGTACAGAAAATGGTTTGAATTGTATGCTAAATTCCTTTCAATTTTTAAAAGAAGTCCAAAATCAAAAAAAGCAAAGAATTCCCTACAAACAAAAATGAGTAAATAGAAGCCTTAGGCTTCTATTTCTTATTTTAAAAAAAATTAAATTTTTTTTATTAAAAGTGTTGACTTATATAATATAGTCATATATAATTACTATTGTAGCAACGGGGTGTGGCGCAGATGGTAGCGCGCATGGTTTGGGACCATGAGGTCGCAGGTTCGAGACCTGTCACCCCGACCAGGAAAGAAGCTTGAATAAAGCTTCTTTTTTTATACCCATTTTTAGGCTAAGAATCAATTATGTAATAAAATCTGTTGAAACTTAGAATAATATAACAATAGGATAGAATCTAATCTTAAACACATATATAATAGAATTTAACTAGAATAAACTTAAGGGAGAAAATTATGAAGTCATTTATAGAACTTGGTTTAGATTCCAATATAGTAGATGCACTAGAAAAACAAGGAATTACAGAACCAACAGAAATTCAACACTTAACTATTGAAAAAATATTAGAAAATAAAGATGTAATAGCAGAGAGCTACACAGGTAGTGGGAAAACACTTGCATTTTTATGCCCTATTTTTCAAAAAGTTAATAGTGAAAAAAGAGAAATGCAAGTATTAGTGCTTGCTCCAACCCATGAACTTGTTATGCAAATAGAAGCCCAGGCAAAGCTTTTAGCAAGTAACGGGAATCTACCTATAACTTCATTACCTATAATTGGTGATGTTAATATTGAGAAGCAAATAAAAAAGCTTAAGGAAATAAAACCACATATAATTGTTGCAACTCCAGGTAGAGCCTTAGATTTAATGAAGAAAAAGAAGATAACTGCACATACAATAAAAACAATAGTTATTGATGAAGGGGATAATCTACTTGATAACACAAACTCTGGTACCGTAAAGGATATAATTAAGTGTACTATGAGAGATAGATGTCTTTTAGTATTCTCAGCTACAATAAGCCCTAAGGTATTATTTACAGCAAGAGAATTAATGAAAGAGCCTGAAATTATAAAAAACGAGAAGAAAGCAGCACTTAATCCTAATATTAAGCATATGTATATTGAAGTTGATCCTAGGGATAAGGTTGAAACACTAAGAAAGTTAATTTCAGCAGTAGAACCGAAAAAAGCATTAGTATTTGTAAATAGAGGATATGAAGTAGATCTTGCAACAGAAAAGCTAAACTATCATAGTATCCCTTCTTTAAGTATCCATAAAAAGGTTACTAAGGAGCAAAGACAAAAGGCTATAGAAAGCTTTAGAAGTGGAAAGATTAAGGTTCTAGTATCATCAGACGTATCTGCTAGAGGTCTAGATATACAGGATATAACACATGTAATAAACCTAGACTTTCCAACAAATGCTAGTGAATATCTACATAGAGCAGGAAGAACAGCTAGAGCAGGAGCCACAGGTAAGACTATTTCATTAGTTACATCTAAGGAAATGGCAGCTATTAGAATATATGAGAGAGAATTTAATATAAACATAGAGAAAAAGAATTTAAGTCATGGGAAGTTAAATTAGTAAGATAGGTGCTTTTGCAGTAGTGTAGCCTCCAGATAAACCAGCGAGATCAATCCGAAGAACTTCTAATCCCCATAAATGCCATTAGCCTAAGTGCAGCGCAAACTCGCCTAAAGGCTCAAACATGCTTCTTTACTAAGGCTAATGACATTTATGGAGATAAGAATTTCTACCGATTGCCTCTATTGGTTTAACTGGAGGCTACACTACTTGCAGTGATACTTATCTTATATAGCATAGTTGTAGAGAGAAAGAATTTTTAAAAGATATGTATGATTGCTTGATGCTATATTTATATTAATACACAATAGTTTTATTTTATGAATCAATAAAAACTCTTAAGGGAGAGGTGATTAAATGAATAAAGGTGTAAGTAATAAGAAGCATTCTGTCTTAATCGCTATATTATTTTTATTTATTATGCTTACAATTGCTTTTTTTAGAAGTAATTTAATATGGCACTCTAATATAAATAAATATCTTGAAAAAACATATCAACAACCTATTAGCATAAAGGAAGATAAGAATTTTTCATATAAAGGACGAAATTATAGAATTATACTTAGTACTCCAAAGAATAAAAAAGATGAATTGTATTTACAATGCTTTGAAGAATTACTAAATGGCACTTTTTATAAAGGAGCTTATGGAGCTAGACAAGGAGAGAGCAAACCATTATATGGAGCAGTACTAAACTTTATAAATGATGGCACAGAGGATAGTTTTGTTGCTGTGTATGGTTATAATAAGGGGCTTAAAGCTAATACTTTTAGTGTTAAGTCAACAAATGATGGTAAGTGGATAACTCAAAATATATCTAAGGAAGAATATTTTTTATATATCTATACTAACATTGTCTATCCAGAGGTAAATTTCAAGGATAATAAAAATAATGATGTAAATAGATTCTTTGATGGTAAACAATGTGGTTAATCAATAATAAATTAAAATTATAATGAGAATTTAATGCGTATTATGTCTATATTGTGAATAGACGGAAAGGTTTCATAAGCAAAGGGTGGATAATGTAGATGAAAGGTCTCGTCGATTCATCTACATTATCCACCCTTGCTATACACAAAACTTTGATTTAACGTCTATTTACTTTATAAGCATAAACTAAATACCCGATCCATAATATAATTCCTATAAGACTTACCATCTGAGCTGTTCGAAGTCCCATAACCATTAGTGAATCTGTTCTAAGTCCTTCTATAAAGAATCTTCCTATGGAGTATAATCCAAAGTATGTAAAGAATATAACTCCCTTAGTATGAACTCTATGAATTAAGTACATTAGTATACAGAATACAAGTATGTTCCAGATTGATTCATATAGAAATGTTGGGTGGTAATAAGTTCCTCCAATGTACATCCCTCTTTGGATAAACTCTGGAAATTGTGATATAAACTCCTTAGTTACAGGGCCTCCGTGAGCCTCCATGTTGAAAAAGTTTCCCCAACGACCAAGTGCCTGTGCAATTATTATTGATGGTGCAACTACATCAAGTAGAGCTAGAAAATCGTATTTTTTATATCTGCAGAATATATATGCAGCTAAAAGTCCGAATATAATACCACCGTGTATTGCAAGTCCACCTTGTCTAATATTTATTATGTCACCTGGGTTATCAAGATAATATGATAAATTAAAAAGAACATAATAAAGCCTTGCTCCAAGAATTCCTACTGGAATTGCAATAATAAGGCCATCAAGTATATTATCATAGTTAACCTTTCTTACCTTTGCTGTATATACAGCAATTAAAAGACCAAGAATCATGCCAAATGATATAAGAATACCGTACCATCTAACTTCAAGTCCCAAAATTGTAAAAGCAACTGGATTCATAAACATACCTCCTATGTATAAAGCCCTCACTTTAAGTGAAGGCTAAAGCTTTAATTTTATTTATAGATTTAAGAAATTTTCACCTATTTTATACACATCTCCTGCACCCATAGTTACAAGAAGATCACCTTCTTTAAGTTCACCTTTAAGATATGAAAGTATATCACTAAAGTCCTTAATGTATGTGCAATTAACCCCATTGTTTTTAACAGCTTCAGAAAGCATTTTAGAACTAACTATGCCTGTATCTTTTTCACGTGCAGCATAGATGTCTGTTAGAACAAGGTTATCAAGTCCATTGAAAGACTCTGCAAACTCATCAAATAGAGTTATTGTTCTAGTATAGGTATGAGGTTGGAATATACAATACACCTTTTTGTGTGGATAATTTTTAACAGCTTCAATAGTTGCCTTAATTTCTGCTGGATGATGAGCATAATCGTCTATTACTTCTACACCATCTTTAACTCCCTTTTTCTCGAATCTTCTATGTGTTCCATGGAAAAGAGTTAAACCTTCTTTAATTACATTTATATCTATTCCAAGGAAGATTCCAAGTGCTATAGCTGATAGAGAGTTAAGTACGTTGTGCTTACCTGGAACAGATAATGTAAATCTATCTAGGAAAACTCCATCTTTATGAACATCAAATGAAGGAAGCCCTAGTTCATCAAATTCTATATTTGAAGCTAAAATATTTCCATTATCTATTCCATAAAGAATCTTAGGACAGTTTGCACGATTTACAACAGAAACTACTCTCTCGTCATCACCACATCCTATTAAAAGACCATTTGATGGAATAAGTTTTGTAAAGTCAACAAATGTATCCTCTATTTCAGTAATATCTTTATAATAGTCAAGATGGTCCGCGTCTATGTTTAGAATAATCCCAACATTAGGATTAAACTTTAAGAAACTTCTTTTATATTCACAGGCTTCAGTTACAAAGTAATCACTTTTACCAACTTTAACATTGCCATCTATAGCATCTAAAACACCACCAACCATAATTGTCGGATCTACCTTTGCATGTAGAAGCACCATAGAAACCATAGAAGTTACAGTTGTTTTTCCATGTGTTCCTGATACTGCAATGCCTCGTTCATACCCCTTCATGATACTACCTAAAAACTCGGCTCTATCCATTAGAGGGATTGATAATTCACGTGCTTTTTGAAGTTCTGGATTAGATTCAGCTATAGCTGCTGTGTAAACTACAAGGTCAGAGCCTATTACATTATCTGCACTATGCCCTATGTATACCTTGGCACCTTGTGATTCAAGCTTATCTGTAAGAGTAGATGAATCTCTATCTGAACCAGAAACTTTATATCCATTAGAAAGTAGAACTTCAGCAAGACCACTCATGCTTATTCCACCTATTCCAATAAAATGAACATGTTTATTAACATCTTTATATAAGTTAAACATAAGATCACTCCTAAAAGTTGATTATTTTAATTATAAAAATTAACTAGTGAAATTATATCATAATATACCATTAATTTATATAATGTTTAAGGGTAAGAAATAGTGTATAGATATTGCTGCCATTATATTAATATATGATGATAGGCATAGATTTGCACATAAATAATTTAAAAGCATTTGAAAAAAATTAATAAATAATTTAAAATTAGAATGTAGGTGTATGATTTTAATAAAAGTTCTGTTGAATTTACGGAATTTTTAATTGCCATATTTCTTTATACTAAATTCTATGAATAGGAAGTGATTTTTTGGAACGATTACATCGTAAGGAAAGAGTAGCGGCTATATTTAAAATTCTTTCCGACAAGCCAAATACAGTAATTAGTCTTGGACATTTTTCAGAAATCTTTGGAGCAGCTCGTTCTACATTAAGTGAAGATATTACAATAGTTAAAAAAGTTGTTGAAATGCTTCAATGTGGGAAAATAGAAACTATACCTGGAGCAGCAGGAGGGGTTAGATACATTCCTGGTATGTCTAAGGATTTTGAGATAGAATTTATAAAAGGGGTTTGTGAAAAAATAAACGATCCTTCGAGGGTTATGCCAGGGGGATTTTTATATATAAATGACATAATATACTCACCTGAGATAGTTAATAAGGTTGGAGTGATACTTGCAAATAAATTTATATCTAAGGAAGCGGATTATGTTATAACTGTTGAAACGAAGGGGATTCCAATAGCCATGGCTGTTGCAACAGCTCTTAATGTGCCACTTGTTATAGTAAGAAGAAACGGTGAAGTTACGGAAGGTTCTACAGTAAGTATCAATTATGTAACAGGGTCATCAAAGACAATTCAAACAATGAGCCTTTCTAAGCGTTCAATTAAGCCTAAGAGTAAGTGTATATTTATAGATGACTTTATAAAAGCAGGGGGAACTGCTGTTGGAATAATCGACCTTTTAAAAGAGTTTGATTGTACAGTAGAAGGTGTCGGATTCCTAATTGAGGCCCAACCAGAAGGGAAAAAGGTTCTAAATGAATATGTTTCACTGATATCTTTAGAGGAGATAAATGGTGAAGAGGGTGTACTAAACATAATACCTTCAGAGAAGTTTAAAGAAAAATAAAATATTTTGAAATTTTACAAATATTCAAGAAGGAATTTTGTCATATATGCAGAATAGTATATATAAGTGACTTGGAGGTGGTTAAGGTATGCAAATTACCGATGTTAGAATCAGAAAGATATCAAATGAAGGAAAAATGAAGGCAATAGTTTCTGTAACGTTTGATAATGAATTCGTGGTACACGATATCAAAGTTATTGATGGACAAAACGGTCTATTTATCGCTATGCCTAGTAGAAAGACTCCAGAGGGAGAATTCAAGGACATAGCCCATCCTATAAACACTGACACAAGAGAAAAAATACAAAATTCTATTCTTGAAGAATATGAAAAGGCAAAAATATCTTCAGATAGTGAACAAGTAGAAGAGTAAAAAAAAGGAAGCTTAGACTTCCTTTTTTATTTTTTGCTATTTTCCGCATTTTGCATTGAATTAAAATATCTAATGCAATATAATAAAGTAGGTTAATGAAATTAATTTTATATGTTTGTAATAACCTATAAATATTAGGTAAATTATCCATTTGAGTAGCATACTCTAGTACATATTTTTATAGAATTATTAGTATTAGGGTAATTTGTTTATAATAAAGTTTTACATAATTTAAGTTTGAAAGGATAGGTGCAATTTATATGAAGGCTTGCTATGGTTTAATACTTGCAGCTGGCGAAGGAAAAAGAATGAAGTCAAAGCTGCCAAAGGTTCTACATAAAGTTTGTGGAAAATCTATGATAGATTACATAATAGATGCTGTTAAGGGGGCAAATGCCAAGGATACAGTTGTTGTTGTAGGACACAAGGCTGATATTGTTAAGGGGCACCTAGGGAATAAAGTTAGTACTGCATTCCAAGATAAACAGCTTGGAACAGGTCATGCTGTAATGTGCTGTGAAGAATTCCTAAAGGATAAGGATGGAATAGTTATAGTTCTTGCTGGAGATGGACCACTTATAACTAAGGAAACTATTTCAAAGGTATTTGAATATCACATTGAAAGTGGGTCATCAGCTACAATATTAACTGCTGACGCAATTGATCCAACAGGTCTTGGAAGAATAGTTAGAAATGAAAACGGTGAAATAGAAAAAATAGTAGAGCATAAGGATGCAACGGAAAAGGAAAGAGAAATCACTGAAGTTAACTCCTCAAACTACTGCTTTGAAATAAAAGAATTAATCTCTGCGCTTAGAAAAATAAATAATAATAATGCACAGGGAGAGTATTATTTAACTGATGTTATTGAAATACTAAAAGGAGAAGGTAAAAAGGTTTCAGCATATAAAACAAGCTTTAAGGAATTTATGGCTGTTAACTCTAGGGACCAACTTGCAACAGCAAGTGCTGCGATGAAGGAAAGAATACTAGAAAAGCTTATGGCTGATGGCGTAACTATAATTGATCCTTTATCAACTTATATAGAATCAGATGTAACTATTGGAAGTGATACCATAGTTTATCCAGGAGCATTTATTGAAGGAAACACAACAATAGGTGAAGACTGTATAATAGGACATAACACAAGAATAGTAGATGCAAAAATAGGAAATGGTGTTGAAGTACAATCTTCAGTTATAATAAGTAGTGAAGTTAAGGATTCTACGAAAATTGGACCATTTGCATATATTAGACCTGATAGTGTTATTGGAGAAAATGTTAAGATTGGAGATTTCGTTGAAATTAAGAAATCTACAATAGGAAATGGAACAAAAATATCCCATCTAACATATGTAGGAGATTCAGAGGTTGGAGAAGGATGTAATTTTGGCTGTGGAACAGTAACTGTTAACTATGATGGAAAAAATAAATATAAAACAATTGTAAAGGATAATGCCTTTATAGGATGTAATACAAACCTAGTTGCACCAGTAACTATAGGAGAAAATGCCTATACAGCTGCTGGATCAACAATAACAAAGGATGTTCCAGATGGTGCTTTAGCTATAGGACGTAGCAAAGACGTAATTAAAAAAGGCTGGGTACAAAAAAGAGGAATTAAGAAAAAATAACTTAGGAGGAATTATATATTATGGCGCACGGTGGAGATATTAAATTATTTTCAGGTAATTCAAACCCTGAATTAGCAAAGGAAATAGCAGAAATTCTAGGAGTAAAATTAGGAGATTCTGAAGTTGCTACTTTTAGTGATGGAGAAATATGTGTAAACATTAATGAAACTGTAAGAGGGAAAGACGTATTTGTTGTTCAATCAACTTGTGAACCAGTGAATAACAATCTTATGGAACTACTTATTATGATTGATGCATTTAAAAGAGCATCAGCAGGAAGAGTAACAGCAGTTATTCCATACTATGGATATGCAAGACAAGATAGAAAGGCGAAGGCTAGAGATCCAATTACAGCAAAGCTTGTAGCTAACTTAATATCAGCAGCAGGAGCAGATAGAGTACTTACAATGGATTTACATGCTTCTCAAATACAAGGATACTTCGATATTCCACTAGATCACCTACTTGGAGCACCAATACTTGCTAAATCATTTGAAGAAAAGGGACTTGTAGAAGATGATGTAGTTGTTGTATCACCTGATCTTGGTTCAGTTACAAGAGCTAGAAAGTTTGCAGATCAACTTCATGCGTCAATTGCTATAATTGACAAGAGAAGACCTCGTGCAAATGTTTGTGAGGTTATGAACGTAATAGGTGACGTTAAGGATAAAAACGTTATACTTATAGACGATATGATAGATACAGCAGGAACAATTACAAATGCTGCTAATGCACTTAAGGAACTTGGAGCAAAGGACGTATATGCGTGCTGCTCACATGCAGTTCTTTCAGGACCTGCTATAGATAGAATTAGTGAATCAGCTATTAAAGAACTACTTGTTCTTAATACTATTGAATTACCTGATGGAAAGAAAATAGATAAAATTAAGTCTTTATCAGTTGCACCATTATTTGCAGAGGTAATAAAGAGAATTCATGAAAACACTGGAGTAAGTTCATTATTCCAATAGAAAAAAGGCTAGCTTAGCTAGCCTTTTTGTTTTTTATGCTATATTTTTTAGCAGTTGCTTTTGGGTAATTCTTTTTATCCCATTTGTGTGTTTTTGACATTTCCTTATCTGTTAAGTTAAAGTATTCATAGGATAATATATCAACTATTTTACCGTTTACTGTATATACAGGATCATCCCAAGTAGGGTCTACATGATACCATTCATCATCAAGTTTAACAAGATTCCAAGCATGATCGTATCCATCAGCCTTTCCTATAACAATAAGTGATTCGATATTCGCAGCATCTAGCATCTTTTTCATTGCTATAGCATATCCTTCACAAACTGCACTTTTATTAACAAAAACACCATAGGCAGTATGAGATTCTATAGGAGTTGTATTTTTTTGAAAGTTCTCGTTATCATATCTAGTGTGTTTTACAATATAATTATGAATTACCTTCTCCTTTTCATAGTCACTCATATTATCTCTTGTTATTTTATTTATTACATTTTTAGTTATCTTATCTACCTTTTGAGATTGTTCCTTGATTTCACTTATAGTTTTTTCATAGTTATAGGTTATGGTGTAGAACTCATATAGATTAGATTTTTTATGTATTATAGAATATTTTCTTATGTAATTACCAGGACCGAGAGTTCTTATAAGTTCATTAGCCTCTGATATAACTTTATCTCTATTATTTTTAAGATAATTATCTTTGAAAACAATATTAATTGTAGGTTCTAAGTTTTTGATTGATAACCTTATCGCTTCGTAATACTCCTTATAGTTTGAAACTTCATAGGTCGTAGAGCCCTTTGTTTCCTGGCTTAAGAGTATAGGATTTAGTTCCTCTTGAACAAATTTTGGAAGGAAGTAAATTAGGCCAAAGACAATGGCAACGAAGACAATAGCTTTATAGAAAAATTTAACCATATAGCTTCCCCCTTATTAAAATATAACTTATATTGTATTATAAATTATATTTTAAGTAAAGGGATGTAGAACTGGTAAATTTTTTAGTTGGTAGTTTTTAGATATAAATTCCTTATCGCATTAATAATTAACTATTAACATAGTTAATTATAGGTTCTATTGCATCTATACTTGTCCAGTCCTTAGGACTTGTGTAGCATGCGATTAGGTTTTTTTCCTCTTCAGATAAAGGTTCTTTTTTCTTTTGGATATTTGATTTAAGCATATTCATCATAATTTTATCTATGAATCCTAGTTTTTGAAAGTTAAATGATCCTCTTAGGTAGAATAGTTTGATTTGCTTTGTAGATGGGTCTTTAAAGTTATTATTATATATAGCTTTAATGCTTTCTTGCTTTTCCGGTCCACAGCCTACTGCAAATACTGCAATTTTCTTATCCTTTAATAAATTTATATTTTTAGTTATTAACTTTACCCCTTTAATTCCAACAGCATGAAGTGACCCACCGTAAATCAATGTATTATATTTTAGTAGTTCATTAGGTTTTATATTATCAGATTTAAGTAAATCAGCATTTAACTTCTCGGCTATCCACTTAGCATACTTTTTAGTACTTCCATATTTTGATTTATAAATAACAGCTATTTTATTGTCCATAAATACCTCCATAGATTAGTATTATAATATTAAATCCAAATAAAAAATGCTGCCTACATTCGTAAGCAGCATTTAAAAATTCTATTACAGGAATTAGATAACTCCGTGTGCCTTCATGCTTTCAGCAACCTTAACGAATCCAGCGATATTAGCACCTACTACTAGGTTATCTTCAATACCGTATTCTTTAGCAGCTGAACTTGCATTTTTGTATATATCAACCATCATTGTGTGTAGCTTTTCGTCTACTTCTTCAAATGTCCATGAGTATCTCATGCTGTTTTGTGACATTTCAAGTGCTGATGTACCAACTCCACCTGCATTTGCAGCCTTAGCTGGTGCAAATAGTACTCCATTTTTAATGAATACTTCTGTAGCTTCAAGAGTTGATGGCATATTAGCACCTTCTCCAACAGCCTTAACACCATTTGCTACAAGAGTCTTTGCAGCCTCTTCATTAAGTTCATTTTGAGTTGCACATGGAAGAGCGATATCACACTTAACGTTCCAGATGTTACCGCATCCTTCAACAAATTCTGCTGATGGGTGAGCCTTAACATATTCTGATATTCTCTTTCTTTCAACTTCCTTAAGCTTTTTAACTGTATCTAGGTTGATTCCATTTGGATCATATATGTATCCTGATGAATCTGAAAGTGCAACAACCTTAGCTCCAAGTGATTGAGCCTTTTCTGTAGCATAAATTGCAACGTTTCCTGAACCTGAGATAACAACTGTCTTACCATCAAATGAAAGACCCTTATCCTTAAGCATAGCGTCAACAAAGTATACAAGACCATATCCAGTAGCTTCTTTTCTTGCAAGTGATCCACCATAAGTTAGACCCTTACCAGTAAGAACACCAGCTTCGTATTGGTTAGCTAGTTTCTTGTATTGACCGAACATATACCCAATTTCACGACCTCCAACTCCGATGTCTCCAGCAGGAACGTCTGTGAATTGTCCAATATGTCTGTAAAGTTCTGACATAAAGCTTTGACAGAATCTCATGATTTCTCCCTCTGATTTACCCTTAGGATCGAAATCTGCACCACCTTTACCTCCTCCTATTGGAAGTCCAGTTAGTGAGTTCTTAAAGATTTGTTCAAAACCTAGGAACTTAATTATACTTGCATTAACTGATGGGTGGAATCTTAGTCCTCCCTTGTATGGTCCTATAGCACTGTTAAATTGGATTCTAAATCCTCTATTAACTTGAACCTTTCCATTATCGTCAACCCAAGGTACTCTAAAGAATATTTGTCTTTCTGGTTCAACTATTCTGTCAAGAATACCAAGTTCAACATATTCAGGATTCTTTTCTAAAACAGGAATTAGTGAATCTAGAACTTCCTTAACTGCTTGATGGAATTCTGATTCATTAGGATTTCTTTTAACAACTTTTTCAAAAATTTCACTTACATGCTCTTTTACGTTCATCCCCATATCCTCCATTTTCAAATTTTTTCTATTAATAATATTACCACAAACTATATCGATTATACAAGCATAAAGAGTTATTCAATTGCAATAAATATAGAAAAAAATTTCATATATCTTTTATTTAATGGAAATTGCATGGAAAAAATTCAAAAGATTATATATAAAATGAAGAAATTATATATAAATATTGCAAAATTGCATTAAAGTTATGTTAAAACATATGTATATATTATAAATATAATTAAGTGTTTATTTAGAATGGTGTTGAAATGAACGATTATAAATGGGAAAATAACAAATAGAAATGGGAAATAACAATATAAAGATGGGGGATGTATTATGCTAGATACTAAAATACTACTTGTTGATGATGATATTAATATTTGCGATCTTATAGAACTTTACTTTGAAAAGGAAGGGTATAAGGTTTATAAGGCTCATAATGGTCGTGATGCTGTTGAAATGTTTAAGGATAAGAATCCTGATATTTTAATTTTAGATATAATGATGCCTGAGATGGATGGTTATGAAGTTTTAAAGGAAATTAGAAAAAATTCACAAACCCCGGTTATTATGTTAACTGCAAAGGGAGAAACATTTGATAGGGTACTTGGACTTGAACTTGGTGCAGATGATTATATAGTAAAGCCATTTGATACTAAAGAGCTTGTTGCTAGAGTTCGTGCAGTTCTAAGACGTTATAAGCCACAGGCACAAAGTAGAACAATTGAGTTTAAGGATTTATCAATTGATCCTGACTCATATACAGTTGTATATAAGGGAAATCCAGTTGAAATGCCACCTAAGGAATTTGATCTTGTTCACTTTTTATCATCTAATTCTAATAAAGTATTTACAAGGGATCAGCTTCTTTATAAAGTTTGGGGGTATGACTACCCAGGTGATTCAAGAACTGTAGATGTTCACGTTAAAAGAATAAGAGAGAAGCTTAAGGAAAATGAAGAGTGGGGTATTAAAACAGTTTGGGGTGTAGGTTATAAATTTGAGGTGAAATAATATGAAGAAAAGTCTTTTCTCAAAGCTTATGAGTACATACTTTATTATCATAGTTATTTCATATATTTTAGTTTCTGTATTTTTATCTATATGGTTTTATAAGTATTATTACGAGGAGAAAAAGTCTAATCTTTTGAATGAGGCTAATCATATAAAGAGTCTTGTTATTGATTGTGCAAATAGAGAAATAAATAGAACTGATATGCAGCTTCAGCTTCTTGTAATAGAAAGACTTCTAAACTGTGAGATTACTGTTTTTGATAGTTATGGTTATGAAATAGGAAAACCACTAGATTATCCAGAGAGTAAAAATAATATAAGTTCAAAAATTAGCAAAAAGGACTTATTAACTGTAATGGATGGAAAGGAAATAATTAAAACAGGAGATTTTGAGGATGTTTTTAATTCAGATGTTTTAACTGTAGGGCTTCCAGTTAAAATTAGTGATAATGTATCATACTCTGTATTTATGCATTCTCCATTTGATGAGGTTGAGAGGACAATTATAAATGTTTTTTGTGTAATATGGGTTGTAGCATTTTTTGCTATAATGATTTCAGCATTTATAGTATATTACTTTTCGGAGAAGATTCTTATTATACCTTTAAGTAATATAAATAACACGGCAAAGCAAATTGCTAAGGGAGAATTTAATAACAGGGTTGATATAGTTTCAAATGATGAAATAGGTGATCTTGCTGTTTCATTTAACTATATGGCAGATTCCCTTGAAGATTTAGAAAATATGAGAAGAAGTTTTATTGCTAATGTATCCCATGAACTAAGGTCACCAATGACATCAATTAATGGTTTTGTTGAAGGGATGATAGATGGAACCATTCCAATAGAAAAGTGGGAAAGGTATCTAAAGGTAGTTGATGGAGAAAGTAAAAGACTTATTAGAATTATAAATGACTTACTAGACCTTGCAAGGCTTGAGTCAGGTGAGTTTTCAATGAGAATGGGAAGTTTTGAACTAAATGAATTTATAAGCGATAGCATAATTAAATTTGAAGATAGGATATATCAAAAAAATATAAATATGAATGTAATACTGATGAAAAATGGTGTTACAGTAAAGGGAGACAAGGATAGGCTTAATCAGGTTTTAACGAATCTTGTTGATAATGCCATTAAGTTTGTTCCAGAGGGTGGAACAATTGAGGTAAGTGCTGTTCGAAGAGAGGATAGAATACTTGTTAGTGTATTTAATACAGGTGAGCCTATACCTAAGGAAGATATTAAATATATATGGGAGAGATTTCATAAGGTAGATAAAGCTAGAGTAAGGTCCGGCGGTGGTGTGGGACTTGGACTTTCTATAGCAAGACAGATATTAAATCAGCATAATCAAACTATTTGGGTGGAATCAGACCCTAGTGGGAATACATTTAGATTTACCCTAGGTGTTTTAAAATAACTTTTAAGTTATATTTATGTTTAATAATTATTCATATTTTGTTAACTAAAAATCGATATAATTTTAATATGTGGCTTTGTATGGTATTACTTGATTATAATTTTAACAGTGATAAAAATAGAGTTAGGAGGACTAAACTTGACCATAAAAGAAAATGAAAATAGGGACAATAACTCTACAAGTTGGCAAAGTGGTATTAGATATATTGAAGAAAAAAACCAAAGTAAACTTTTGAAAATAGGTATAATAGTTTTTTTATCAGTTTTATCATCCTTAGTAGGAGGTTTTATAGGATCTCAATCTGTATTGACTAAGTATTCACATATAATAAATTCTTATAATGAGGCACCAAGAAGGAATGAACAAGTTGTAGCTACATCTTTAAAAGGAAATATAACAAAGGTTGCTCAGGCTGTTGGACCTTCAATAGTTGGAATAAGTAAAAAGCACACTAATTGGATGATGGAGGCCTCAGGAGGTAGTCTTGGTTCAGGTATTATCTTTGATGAAAGAGGTTACATAGTAACTAATCAGCATATTGTAGATGGATTAAAGGATATTACTGTGATTTTATCAGGAGAAAAAAGAGTTGATGCAACAATTGTTGGAGAAGATTATAAAAGTGATATAGCCGTATTAAAAATTGATGTAGATAACTTAAAGGCAGCGGATTTTGGAAACTCAGATCTTATGAAAGCTGGAGAAACAGTAATAGGAATGGGAAATCCTCTAGGAGAAGAATTTGCAGGTTCCTTAACAGTTGGAGTGATAAGTGCAACAAATAAGCTAATTAAAGTTGATTATAGATCTTTTAGAATATATCAAACAGATATGGCATTTACAAAGGGGAATAGTGGTGGTGCTGTTATTAATGATGCTGGAAATGTAATAGGAATCATAAATAATAAATTAAGTACATCGGAAGGTGGTTCTTTCTTTATGCCTATTAATGACGCAAAACCTATTATTGATGCTCTTGTAAAACATGGAAAACTTGAAACACCTTTTTTAGGAGTTAGAACTATACTAATAGATGAGGAAAGAGCTAAAAGCTATAAGGTACCAACTGGTCTTGGTGTAGTTGAAGTTGTTGAGGGTACAACAGCAGAAAAGTTTGGCATTCAAAGAGGAGATATAATACTTTCCATTGATGACAGTAGAATAAGTAAAACAACTGATATAAAAGATCTTTTAGAAGAAAAAAAGCCTGGGGATAAGATAAAAGTTAGAGTTTATAGAGACGAGAAAGAAATGGATATAAATACTACTTTAATTAAAAGAAGAAATACATAAAAAATGACTAAGAAGTTTTATAGCTTCTTAGTCATTTTTGATTTTGATGTTTTTTTTCTTTTTATTTTAAGATAAATAACACTAAAAGCTCCGAGAAGCACAATAATTCCAGCAGCTATTGTATATTCCTCAATAAAATACTCAACCATTTTCCAATTTGATCTTAGATAATATCCAAGGGAAATCAATGCAGTATTCCATATGATTATACCTATAGAAGAATAAAAAATAAATATAAATAGATTCATTTTAGATATACCTGCTGGTATTGATATATAGGTTCTTGCAAGTGGAAGAAGTCTTGCTAAAAGTACAGACATCTTATCATATCTATCAAACCAATTTCTTGCGGACCTAATAGGCTTTTTCGAGCTTTTGAATTTATCTCCTATAAAGTCAAGTACAGGCTTTCCACCAAAGTAGCCTATAAAGTAGCATACTAAAGAGCCTACTATACCTGCTATTGAAGAAACTATTATTCCTCCAATCAGTCCTATACTTTTTATACTTGCTAAATATCCTATAAAGGGAAGTATTATTTCACTAGGAAGTGGAAAGCAAGCGTATTCAAGTGAAGTAGCAGCAAAGACTCCAAGGTATCCTACGCTTGAAATTAGATTTACTAGATATTCAAATACTCCGCTAAATAAACTAGATTCCATAATTCACCTCAAAATTTTAATATAAGGGTACTTAACTATAGTAGTGAAGAGAAAAGTCTTGTAAATGCCTCGAGAAATTTAATAACAATAGGTGTTTTTTCGTATTCCTCTAAGGTTAATTCTTTACTATACTTAAGGTCTTCGATAAACATATTATCTATCTCTTCAGTTAAGTCATCATCATATATAACAGCATTTATTTCATAATTTAAGTCAAAGCTTCTCATATCTATGTTTGCTGTTCCAAGGGTACTAATTTTTCCATCGACTGATATAACCTTAGCATGAACAAATGCCTTTGGATTGTATAGATAAACCTTAACTCCGCATTTTATAAGTTCAGCAAGATATGACCTTGAAGCAAAATAAACAATAAAATGATCATACTGTCCAGGAAATAATATTTTAACGTCTATGCCTGAAAGTGCAGCAACCTTTAAGGCTTCAATAATAGGCTCTGGAGGAACAAAGTATGGTGTAATAATATTAATGTGCTCCTCAGCCATATTAATCATTTTAAGCATTGCATGCATTATACTTGGAAATTCAGAATTCGGACCACTTTTTACAAGTTGAATGATTTGATTTTTAGCCTTTTTAGGTTTTGGAAAGTATTTTTCAAATTCACTTTCGTAGAGGAGCTCCTCTTCATTTGCCTTTTTAATAGTAAAATAATCATCAAGAAAAACCCCTTGAAGTCCAAGAACAAAATCTCCTTGAATCATAATATGACTATCTCTCCAATAACCAAGCTCTCCTTTTCCTAAGTACTCATCACCTACATTATTTCCACCTAGGAATCCAACTGTTCCATCTATTACAACAATTTTTCTATGATTTCTATAGTTGATTTGTGTATTAATAAACCTAAGAAGTGGTGCAAGGAAGTAAGAGTATTCAACTACTTCAATTCCAGCTTTTTTTAAATCATTTTTATATCGTCTAGAAAGGCTTCCAGAGCCTACTTTATCAATTATAAAGCGTATCTTTACACCTTCACTAGCCTTTTTAATAAGAATATTTTTAATCTCATTACCTATATTATCATGTTTTACAATATAATATTCTAGGTGTATATGGTGTTTAGCCTTTAAAAGCTCTTTTTTTAAGGTTTCAAATTTTTCTGTTCCATCTCTAAAAAGTGTAATGTCATTATCAACAAATAAAGGAGACTCACTATTTCTGGCAAGTAAAGTTATTAAAGAATAGTATTCGTCTCTATCAACTCTTCCGATAACTCTAGTAATTAAGTCTTTAATATGAGGTGACATTTCCTCTTTAAGTTTATACTTTTTCCAGTTACGGCCTAGGAATATATAAAGTATTATCCCAAGAGGTGGGAAAATAACAAAAATCATAATCCATGCTATAGTTTTTTCTGGGCGTTTTCTTTCAAGTAATATGAGAACAGAAAGTACAATGACATTAAATATGTAAAAGTAAGGTGACGTAATATATGCAAATGTATTCAATATAACATCCTCCTAAAATAGATTAATAAATTATATATAAGTTAGTTTGTTCACCCTTCAGCATATTATTGAAAAATTAATTATAATTCTACTATACTTATAGGTTTTTTAAAAGGATAAAATGTAAATATATTCTAGATTGGTAGGTGTTTTTAGATAAAAGAATAATTTACATGACATAAGCTTTTTATTTTGTAGGAATTTGATTATACTATTAATTATAATTTTACATATGGAGGAAGAAAAAATGTATCTTGTTGTAGGACTAGGTAACCCAGGAAAGGAATATGAAAATACTAGACATAATGTTGGGTTTGAGGTTATAGATTATTTATCAAATAAACTAGGCTTTGATACCTCTAGGGAAAGGTTTGGAGGAAATTTTGGAGAATATATATATGCTGGAGAAAAAATAATATTTTTGAAACCATTAACATATATGAACCTAAGTGGTGAATCACTAATTGAGGCAGCTTCATTTTATAAGATAGAAGCTGAGAATATTATTGTTGTGTATGACGATATGGCAATTGAAACCGGAAAAATAAGACTTAGACCATCAGGAAGTGATGGTGGACATAATGGTATGAAAAATATCATAGCACATCTTCAAAGTAAGGAGTTTAAAAGAATTAGGGTAGGAATTGGTAAGGCTCCTAGAAGTATTGTTGATTATGTACTTGGAAAATTTACAAA
The DNA here is from genome assembly GCF_001047375.1 of Clostridium cylindrosporum DSM 605. NCBI lineage: Bacteria > Bacillati > Bacillota > Clostridia > Eubacteriales > Clostridiaceae > Clostridium > Clostridium cylindrosporum. The sequence continues at coordinate 26,725 of NZ_LFVU01000024.1, read as the reverse complement.
TGAAGAAAGAAAATTAATTGATAAATCAGTTGAAGCAGCAGGAGAAGGGGTTATGTCGATTATTCAAGATGGAATACAAAACGCCATGAATAAGTATAATACCTTTAATGCGTGTCAAGACTCAGAATAGAACATTAAAGGAGGTGGCATTTTTGAGACTAAACATAGTTCCTACTATATTAGAAGGAATGAATGAGTATAATACCTTAAAGAAAAGCATAGCTAGTGGAGAGCCATGTATGGTACATGGACTTTCAGAGTCTCAAAGGGCACTTATAACATGTGGTATTTTTAAGGATACAGGAGGACAAGTGTTACTGCTAACCCATAATGACATGGAAGCAAAAAAGATATACAACGATTTAAGAGCCTTAATAGATAATTGTTACTATATGCCTTCAAAGGAAATGGTGTTTAATATAGATGTATCATCCTTTGACATAAAGTGTGAAAGACTAGAGGTTATAAGACGAGTACTTGAAAAAGAAAATATAGTAGTTGTAGCCTCTGTTGAAACTATATTTTATAAAATGCCTCCAAGTGAACTACACACAAAGTATTCCTTTACTATAGAAAAGTCTCGGGAAATAGATATATTATCTATTATGGCGAGTCTTTTAAATTTAGGATATGAAAGGGTAGAGTCTGTAGAAGGAAAGGGGCAGTTTGCAAAACGAGGTGGGATTATAGATCTTTATCCTGTGAACTCTTCTTTCCCTGTTAGAGTGGAGTTTTTTGGTGATGAAGTAGATACCATTAGAAGTTTTGACTCTATAACTCAAAGAAGTATAGAACCTATAGATGCTATAACAATTCACCCAGCAAAGGAAATAATACTTACTAGTGAGGACATAGATAGAGCTAATAATATTGTTTTAAATGATCTTGAAAAAAGAACTAAGTCTCTAAAGGGTAAGGAAAACGTAAATAATATAAAAAGTAGAATAAAATCTAATCTAGAAAGACTTAGTAACCTTAGAAGTTTTGAGGGAATGGATAGCTATATTCCTTATTTTTATGATACTACAGAAAGCTTTTTAGATTACTTTGATAATAAAGTTATTATTTTAGATGAAGTAACTAAGATAATTCAAAAAATAGATAGTGTATATTATGAATTTAGTGAAAGTTTCAAATCACTCCTTGAAAAAGGGGAGGTTCTTCCACTTCAAGGAGAGTATATTTACTCAAAGGAAGAAATTTTAGATAGTATTAAACAAAGCAAATTTGTACCATTTAATATGCTCCCAAGAACAATTGAAGAATTTGAAGTAGTAAATAGTGTTCAATTTAATGGAATTTCATTAAATTCAGTAGGTGGTATTGAGTACATACTATCTGAAATTAGGGAGAAACTTAAGAGAAGTTATAGGATAATAATTTTTTCAGGTAGCGAAAGTAGAGGGAAAAGACTTAGGGATGCTCTGGTTTCAGAAGAAATAAAAGCGGTTTATAGTGAATTTGTAAATTCTATTGATGAAGGTGTTGTGACTATAACATCAGGGTCCCTTAGAAAAGGGATGGATTTTCCATCAGGGAAGTTTCTGATTATTTCAGATAAAGAAGTTTATAAGGACACAAAACCAAAGAGAAAGTTCACGAAAAAAGAAGGTAAGATACAAAGTTTTACAGATCTTAAAGTAGGAGACTTTGTTGTACATATTAATCATGGAATAGGTAAGTTTGAAGGAATAAACGAACTTAAAGTTGAAGGGATTAAAAGAGATTTTCTTGTTCTTAGCTATAAGGGGGGAGACACCCTTTATGTTCCTGTTGACCAGCTTGATATGGTCCAAAAATATATAGGTTCAGAAGAAAAGATACCTAAGATGAATAAGCTTGGTGGATCTGAGTGGGCAAAAACAAAGGGTAAGGTTAGAGAATCATTAAAGGAAATGGCAGATGAGCTTCTAAAGCTATATGCAGAGAGAAGTACAGTTAAAGGATATGCTTTCTCTGAGGATACAGCATGGCAAGGGGAGTTTGAAGAGGATTTTCCATATGATGAAACTCCTGATCAATTAACTGCGATAGAAGAAATTAAAAAGGATATGGAATCAGACCTGCCTATGGATAGGCTTCTGTGTGGTGACGTTGGATACGGTAAAACAGAAGTTGCTATGAGAGCTGCATTTAAAGCGGTTATGGATCAAAAGCAGGTGGCTTTTTTAGTGCCAACAACAATCCTTGCAGAACAGCATTATAATAACTTTAAGGAAAGATTTAAGGATTTCCCTGTTAATATAGACATGATAAGTAGATTTAGAACTACTACTCAACAAAAAGAAACTAAGAAAAATATTAATGAGGGAAATGTTGATATAGTTATAGGTACACATAGATTACTTCAAAAGGATATAAAGTATAAGGACCTTGGACTACTTATAATAGATGAGGAGCAAAGATTTGGTGTAAGTCATAAGGAAAAGATTAAGGCACTTAAGAAAAATGTAGATGTACTGACATTAACAGCAACTCCAATTCCTAGAACCCTTCATATGTCATTTATTGGTGCCAGGGATATGAGTGTTATAGAAACTCCCCCTGAGGAGAGATATCCTGTTCAAACCTATGTACTTGAATATAATGACCATATAATAGCGGATGCTATAAGTAGGGAAATATCTAGAGGTGGACAGGTGTATTTTGTTTATAATAGAGTAGAAACAATGCAAGAGATGTATAGCTATCTAAAGGGAATACTTCCAGATGCTGAAATAAGCATGGCTCATGGAAAGATGTCTGAAAAAGAGCTTGAAGATGTTATACTTTCCTTTATGGCAGGTAATTCAGATATACTTTTATGTACAACTATAATAGAAACAGGTATGGATATACAAAATGCAAACACTCTTATTGTATATGATGCAGATAGAATGGGTCTATCCCAGTTATATCAATTACGTGGGAGAGTTGGAAGAAGTAGTAAACTTGCCTATGCATATCTAACATATAGAAAGGACAAAGTTCTAACTGAAGATTCAGAGAAGAGATTAAAGGCAATTAAGGAGTTTACAGAATTTGGCTCAGGGTTTAAAATAGCAATGAGAGATCTTGAAATAAGAGGAGCAGGAAACTTACTTGGAACACAACAGCATGGACATATGGCTTCAGTTGGTTATGATCTATATTGTAAGATGCTAAGGGATGAGGTAACTAATCTTAAGGGAGAAGAAAGCCGTGAATTTGTAGAAACATCAGTTGAGATTCCTGTAAATGCTTATATACCAGATAGCTATATTGATAATGAAGTACTTAAAATTGAAATTTATAAAAAGATAGCATCTATATCAAGTGAAGAGGATAAGATGGAAGTTCAAGATGAGCTTATAGATAGATTTGGAGATATTCCAAAGTCAGCTGAAAACTTAATAGACATAGCTTATTTAAAGGTTATAGCAAAGTCAATTGGAGTTAGTTTAATTAAAAAAGTAGGCAAAGAAGTACACATCAACTTCACACAGGGAGAGTATATTATGCCTGAGGCTATAAGAAAGTTAACTAGTGAAATAGAAGTAATAGCCTCTTATCCGGATATAAAGAAACCGATACTAGCACTTAAATTTAGGGAGGTTTCAGAAAAAGGCATTATAATTAGTATTAGAGAAGTTCTTCAAAAGCTTTATGATATATATGAGGCTTCAAAAACTTCATAATAAAGTTTTTAAACTGGTTATGGAAAAAAAGAAAGAGAGGGTATTAAATGAAAAAACTTAAGGTAGCAGTGGGCCTTGTAGTAGCAGCTATGTTTGCTTTTACAGGATGTGCACAATTAACTAAAACAGAGCAGGGTAAAAATAAAAGTGCAGTTGCAACTGTTTATGGAGAAGATATAACAAAGGGTGAGTTTGATAAAAGATTCGCTCCTATATTAAAGAATATTGAGCACCAATATAAGAAGCAAGCAGATTCAGATGCAAAGCTTAAAAAAGAAGGTAAGAAAGTAGATACAGCTGACCAAAATAGACTTCCAGCAGATAAAGCAAATTTTATAAAGACTCAAAAAGATCAATATCTAAAGGATCTAACTCAAGAAAAGATTTACTTCTATAATGCTAAGAAAAAGAAAATAGAAGTAAAAAGCGATGAAATAAACAAAGAACTTAAGGCTATGGTTGATAATGGTATCAAGCAGTATGGTTCAAAGGAAAAATTTGAAGCTAAGGTACTTGAAGAAACAGGACTTACATATAAAGAATATGAATCATTTGTAAAAGATAGTCTTAAGATTCAATTAACACAACAAAAGCTTCAAGAAGCAATTGCAAAAACAGCCAAGGTAACTGATAAAGAAGCTAAGGATGAGTACGACAAGAACCCATATAAATACACAGAAAAGCCTAATAAAATTTACTTTGCCCATATACTAGTAGAGAAGAAAGAAGATGCAGATAAGATTAAAAAGCAGCTAGATGCCGGTGGAAACATGGCAGATCTTGCGAAAAAATATTCAACTGATCCAGGATCAAAGGATAAGGGTGGAGAATATAAAGAAGGACTTGAATATTCAAATCTAGACCCAGCATTCCTTGAGGCTGCATTAAAATTAAAGCCAGAACAAATAAGTGCACCTGTTAAGGGTCAATACGGATATTATATTATAAAGCTTCATAAGAAAGAAGAATACCCTAAGAAACCATTTGATAAAGTAAAGGAAGAGATTGAACAAACACTTCTTCAAACTAAGCAAATGACAGTTGTTCAAACAGAAACAGCTTCTTGGGAAAAACCAGCTAAGGTTAAAACATACCCAGAAAATTTATAATTAAATAGTTATTAAGATAAAAGGTTACTTACATAATTGTAGGTGACCTTTTTTATGTGGGTTTGGTGTGTTGCAGTAGTAGAGAATTTAACTAAAACGACGAAATCTTCAAACAGAGATTCTAATCTACGTAAATTGGACTACCCTAACAGCTAAGTCTGGAAAAATCGCTGCGCTTCACGACTTATCTCTAAGGGGAGCCCAATTTTAGCAGATAAGAATCTCTAGTTTTTGATTCTATTGTTTTAGCTAAATGCTCTACTACTGGCAAAGAGGCTATTACTAGATAAAGAAAGTATACTGGAAGAAGGAGAGTTTTTAGTTTATTATAATTGTGTATATATGAATGGAATAGATTGTAAGAAGTGAGTGTGGTAATTTTTAGAATCAGTCGAAATAAAATATTTTCATGAAGGAAAATATAATAGAAAAAATACCACAAGCAATATTAAGTAATCCTTCAGAAATCTTATTTGATTTAAATAGATCTATAGAAAGTGCAAAAAGATATAGTCCGTTAATAAGAAATAGTGTAGCTATAGTTACTTTCCCAGTAATTAATCCAAGTAAAAATAGTGAAAAATTAACTAATTGCAAAACTAAGAAAATATTTCTTAATAATTTATTTACTTTCATAAATATCCTCACTTTTCATTTTCCACATTATAACAAAATGTATTAGCTATTTCAATAAAAATAAGGTTGCAAAATTATAAATATACGCATATAATAAATAAATATACATAGTATATGAATATTTGCTTGAATATAAGGACATTTTAATATAAATAGAATTGGATTTAGAAGGGAATGAGGGTTTATGCCAGTTAATTTAAAGGGAAGAAGTTTTTTAACTTTAATGGATTTTACTAAGGAAGAAATAAGATATATGCTTGATTTAGCTCATGATTTAAAGGCTAAGAAAAGATCAGGAGTTCGTGGAGAAAACCTAAGGGGTAAGAATATAGTATTATTATTTGAAAAGACTTCAACGAGAACAAGATGTTCATTTGAAGTTGCAGCTATTGATGAGGGAGCACATGTAACCTTTTTAGATCCTAATAGCTCTCAAGTTGGTAAGAAGGAATCAATTGAAGATAGTGCAAAGGTTCTTGGAAGACTTTATGATGGAATAGAATATAGAGGATATTCACAGGAAACTGTTGAGGCTTTAGCGAAGTTTTCAGGAGTACCTGTATATAATGGACTTACGGATATAGATCACCCAACACAAATTCTAGCTGACTTTATGACAATCGAGGAGCACATTGATAAGAAGTTAAATAAGGTTAAGCTTGTTTTTGTAGGTGATATTAGAAATAATATGAGCTATGCACTTATGTATGGTTCAGTTAAAATGGGTGTTGACTTTGTAGCTCTTGGACCAAAGGAACTTTGGCCAGATATGAATATAGTAAACTCACTAAATGAATTATGTGCTGAAAGCGGCGGAAGTATAACAATAACAGATAACATTGATGATGTTAAAGGTGCAGATGTTATATATACAGATGTATGGGTATCAATGGGAGAAGAAGACCAACTAGAAGAAAGAGTTAAACTTCTTGAAGGATACAGAGTTGACATGAACATGATTAAAAAGACAGAAAATGAAGATGTAAAGTTTATGCATTGTTTACCTGCATATCACGACTTTGAAACAAAGTTTGCAAAGGATGCTAAGGAAAACCATGGACTTGATGTAAGAGAAGTTACTGATGAAGTATTTAGAAGTAAATACTCTATAGTTTTCGATGAAGCTGAAAATAGAATGCATAGTATTAAATCAATACTTGTTGCAACGTTATAGAATTTTTTAAAAGGCATGAGTTATATTTAACTTGTGCCTTTTTTATATGAATGTGTGGTGCTTAGCTACATGCCTACATCAGTAAATAATTTATATTTTAATAATTTATGAATAATCTTCCCAAAATATATAAATACTAACTAAAAGTGTTAGGAGGAGAGAGTCGTGGTAAGAGGACGTTCATATGAAAATATTAACGATGCAAGGGCAATTATGAGAAGTAATTATAGAAATATGCCCTCAGGATGTGTTCATTGTAAGTATAAAACTTCAGGTGCATCAGGTTCTTCAGATTGTAAGGTTTGTAGTTTTACCCTTATGAAAGATTCAGGACATTTGTAGAAGTTATTTTTTATACTTTTGCCTTATTAACCATTACTTATTAACTACACTCAATTAATTGTTTATTAACAAAAAGATAATATTTTTTAAAATTTTAACTTGTATTAACTATTTTTGGGTATATTTTTTAAAAAATTAGGGAAATTAATAGTATAGAAGTTATACATATGTAATTTTTAAGCTTTTAGGAGGGATTATTTTGAAGGCAACTGGAATAGTAAGAAGAATTGACGACTTAGGAAGAGTTGTTATACCAAAAGAAATTAGAAGAACTCTAAGAATTAGAGAAGGAGATCCTTTAGAAATATTTACAGATAGAGATGGTGGAGTTATTCTTAAGAAATATTCTCCTATAGGTGAGCTTACGGAGTTTGCTAAGGACTACGCAGAGGCTCTAAATCAGTCATCTGGTTATGGAGTTTTAATTTGCGACAGAGATGTTATTATCTCAGTTGCAGGGCTTTCTAAGAAGGAATATATTGATAGAAGAATAAGTGAAGATGTTGAGAAGATTCTAACAGAAAGAAAGACTATACTTCTATCTAAGGAAACATCTAAGCCTTATCCACTAACTGTAGAAGAAGATGATGGATCAGAGTATTCATTCGAAGTTATATCTCCTATTATTTCTGAAGGAGATGCAATAGGAGCTATTGCTATAATCTCCAAGGAAGAAGGAAATGTACCTACAGACGTTGAAAAGAAGTTAGCTGAAGCAGCTGCTATTTTCATAGGGCGTCAAATGGAATAAATTTTTAGCATATAAACCCTCTAGTTTTAATATTCTTTATTAGATGAAACTAGGGGGATTTTCTATGAGAAGTAGTTTAATAAAAGGTACCATTATACTTGCAGCGGCAGGATTTATATCTAAGTTTTTAGGACTATTCTTTCGAATACCTATAATCAATATGATTGGGGAGGAAGGAATAGGACTTTATCAGTTAACCTATCCATTGTACTCATTTCTTCTTGCTATGGCGGCTGGAATACCAATTGCTGTATCTAAAATGATATCTGAAAGGATGGCATTATCAAAGATAGGAGAAGCTAATCTTATATTCAAGGTAGCTTTTAGATTTCTTGCATTATTTGGATTTATATCAACTTGTGTAATGCTTGTTTTTGGAAAACAGTTAATTGTAATTTTTGATTGGCCACCAGAGGCATATTATTCTCTTATAGGGATAAGCTTTGCACCCTTTTTAACATGTATATTGTCTGCCTACAGAGGCTATTTTCAAGGTATACAGTATATGGCATACCCAGGTATATCACAAATTCTAGAACAGCTTACAAGGGTTGTTGTAGGGGTTTCTCTTTGTTACATATTATTTAAGTACGGTATCCCACTTGCAGCTGGAGGAGCATCATTTGGAGCTAGTGTAGGGTCATTTGTAGCACTTACATTTATGATGTACAAGTACTCTAAAATTAAAAAGAAGGCTTCATCAAATGAAAAGCTTCCAGGATACACAAAAGTTCTTATAGAGATATTAAAAATAGCAATTCCTATATCAATGGCACAGACTATAGGTTCTATTATGGCATTAATAGATTCATTTATGGTACCTAGTCTTCTTAAGGATTCTGGGTATTCAAGAGAGATTGCCACTTCTCTATATGGACAGTTAACAGGAAAGGCACAGGTTTTAATTAATGTGCCATTAACACTTTCAATTGCCCTTGCACAAAGCACAGTTCCTGCAATATCAGAGTCATTTGCAAGGGGGATTAAAGCTGGTTTATCTAAAAATATAAACATAGCATATAAGATGGCATTTATTTTTGCACTTCCATGTGCACTTGGTCTTTTTACACTTGCAAAGCCTATACTATCACTTGTATTTATGAATAATAGTGATGGATATGATTTAATGCAAATATTATCTATTGCTTGTATATTTATTATTGCAGCACAGGTATCTACAAGTATTCTTAATGGAATAGGAAAAACATTTGCACCACTTTTTGCTATAATTATAGGATGTATAATAAAAGTGGTTATAGGAATAATGTTAATACCGAATCCAGACCTTAATATAAAGGCTGCAGCAATTTCTACATTGATTTCTTATATAGTAATATCTTTAATAGATTTTATTCTTGTAATAAAATATACTAGAGTATATACACGTCTAACAGAAAGCTTTGTAATGCCACTTATTTGTAGCCTTATAATGGCAGTTTCGGTTATGGCATCATATTCCTATATATTTGGAATAATAGGTAAGAATTCTTTAGCGACTCTTATTTCAATAGTGTTTGGTGGAGGAGTTTATGCTATAGCACTATTATTAACAAAAACCCTTACGGTTAAAGAACTTAAGAGTATGATTAAAGGTTAAAAAGGGAGATTTAGCTTATGATAAAAATAGTAGGACTCGGACCAGGTTCTTCTGGGGATTTAACACTAAAAACTCTAGATATTATGAAAAGTGCAAAAAAGGTTTATATTAGAACATTTAAGCATCCTAATGTAGAGTACATAAGAAATTCAGGGATTGAATTTGAAACATTTGATGATATGTATGATTCAGCAGAGGACTTTGACGCCTTGTATTTAGAAATAGCGACTAAGGTAGCAAGTGAGGATAACGTAGTTTATGCTGTTCCAGGTCATCCATTAGTTGCAGAAAAGTCAGTTCAACATATTATAAAAATCTGTGAAGAAAATGGGAAAGAATATGAAATAGTTACAGCATTAAGCTTTATTGATGCTGTGGTTTCAGCTATTAAAATAGACCCGATTACAGGGCTTAAGATTATAGATGGTCTTCAACTAGATACCCAAGAACCAGATATAAATGTATCAAATATAGTAACTCAGGTTTATAGTCCATTTATAGCATGTGATATTAAAATTAAGCTTATGGATTACTATGATGATGAACAAGAAGTATACCTAATTAGGGCTGCTGGAGTTGAGGGACTTGAAAAAATAGAAAAAATGTTCCTATATGAAATTGATAGAGCAGATTGGGTAGATTATCTAACGAGCTTATATATACCACCTTGTACCAAAAATAGAAAATATAACTTTAATGATTTAGTTTCTGTTATGAAAACCCTTAGAAGTGAAGAGGGTTGTCCATGGGATAGGGAGCAAACTCACAAAAGTCTTGAGAGATACCTTGTAGAGGAGTGTTATGAGGTTCTAGATGCTATAAGAAAGGATGATATAGATAATTTATCCGAGGAGCTTGGAGATGTATTACTTCAAGTTGTTTTTCACAGTGAGATAGCGAGAGAATACGACGGATTTAATATAAGAGATGTTGTCCATGGTATAACTAAAAAAATGATTGACAGACATACCCATATATTTGGAGAGGACAAATGCGAAACTTCAGGTGAAGTATTATCTAATTGGGATAAGATAAAAATGAAAGAGAAAAGCCAAGAAACTTATACACAAGTTTTAAAGGATATACCTTTAAGTTTCCCATCTTTAATGAGGGCACTAAAACTACAAGAAAAAGTTAAAAAAGTTGGCTTTGAATTCCCACATATAGAGGATACAATATCAAAGATTCAAGAGGAATTTGAAGAAGTATTAAAAGCCCATAAAAATGGTAATAATAAAGAATTGGAAGAAGAAATTGGGGATTTACTATTTTCAGTTGTTAATTTTTCGCGTTTTTTAAGCATAAATCCTGAAATTTGCTTGACAAACACCATAGAAAAGTTTATAAAAAGATTTGAGTATATTGAAAACAAGGTCTTAGAAAGTGGTAAAACTCTTAATGAGGCAACACTAGGTGAAATGGATAGACTTTGGAATGAAGCCAAGGGCATTAAAGAAGGAATTTAAAAGTTTTTTATTGTGTCAAGAAGGAATATATCTATTTTTGGAGAATAATTTACGATAGTGTACTTGGTAATTGACTAAGGAGGGAAAAATAGTGAATAAAGCAGATCTAGTAACATCAATGGCTAACAAAAGTGGTCTAACAAAGAAGGATGCAGAGAAGGCTCTTAAATCTTTTATCGAAAGTATAGAGGAAGCTCTAACTTCAGGTGACAAGGTTCAACTAGTTGGATTCGGTACTTTTGAAGTTAAGGAAAGAGCAGAAAGAAAGGGAAGAAACCCTAAGACTAAGGAAGAGATAACTATTCCAGCTTCAAAGGTTCCAGCTTTTAAGGCAGGAAAAGAGCTTAAGGAAAAAGTAAACAACTAATTATAAAATCAGGTCATTGGCCTGATTTTTTTATACTTTTTATATAATTTATAGAAAGGATGATGAATCATGAGGCTTGATAAGTTTTTAAAGGTATCTAGAATTATAAAAAGAAGAACAGTAGCTAAGGAAGTTTGTGATACTGGAAGAGTTCTTGTTAATGGTAAGGCAGCGAAGGCTGGTACTTCTCTTAAGATATCTGATATTATTGAAATTGGATACGCAAGGGGAAGTATAAAAGCAGAGGTTATAGACCTTAAGGATCATGTGACAAAGGATGGAGCGAGAGACCTTTATAGAATAATAAGTGGTAGTGAAATAGAATAGTTAGAAATAATGCCCTAGAATTTAGTATATGTTAAATTCTAGGGCATTTTACTATCTATAGTTAATTTATACACAGATTGTGGATAAGTCTGTGGAAAGAATGTGGGAATTTTGTGGTTTACTGTTAATATATCTAAAAAGTAATAATTTATTATTTAATTTCATATTATTTAGAGAATAGGAGGGATAGTATGGAAGGTGAAAAAAATATAAATAGATTCGATAAGCATAGCATAAAGTTAGATGCTAGAAAAAAGCTTGAACTTACAGGAGTTGTTGAAGTTATAAGCTTTAGTGAAGAAAGTGTAACACTTGAAACCTGTATGGGTGGGCTTTTAATAAAAGGGAGTAATATGAAGGTTAGTGTGCTAAATGTGGAAAATGGGGATATGTGCATAGATGGTTTTATAAATTCTTTAGCATATGTATCAAAGGATAAAACGAAAAAAGAGAGCATCTTAAAAAAGATGTTTAAATAACCCTGGAGGTTTTTTATGATATTAAGCATAGAAACTCAGTTAGGATACTTTTTTTCCACAATTATAGCAGGAGTATTAGTAGGAGTAATGTTTGATATATACAGAATTATTCGAGGAATAAGTCCGCCAAATAAGATAATGGCTGCATTTTCAGACATACTATTTTGGATACTTCAATCAATAGTAGTGTTTGTATTTTTAATGGCTACAAATAATGGGGAACTGAGATACTATACTTTTGTAGGAATAATAGTGGGACTTTTATTTTATTTTAAGTTTATATCAAAAATATTTAAGATTATCTTAATAAGAATTTTACTTATTATATCTAATGTATTTAGTATAATAAAAAATGTATTATTGATACCATTTAAATTACTTGGTCATGCTTTTAGTTTTTTATGGGTTAACATTAAGGTGGCAAGTGGCGACATACATAAAAGAAGGATAGAAAATAAGGCCCATATTGATACTACTGAAAAAGATATGCAAAAGAAGGAAAAAAGCGCCCTTAAGAAGAATAAAAAAGAGAGAAGATTCCTGAATAAGAATAGACAGGAAAAGATTAAGAAATAAGGAAACTACATAAAAGGGCTTGAATACAATTTATGAAGAAGGGGATTAAAGTGAAGAAAAGAAAGAAAAAGGGATTTAAGTTATTTTGGCTAGTTGTAATTATTTTCTTTGGAGTATTACTTACAAAACAGCAAAGTATTATTAATAGATTAAGCAATGATTATGAATCATATGAGAAACAAAAACAAAATCTCAAAGTACAAAATCAGCAACTAAAGGAGAGACTTGCAAAATCCAAATCAGAAGACTATAGTGAAATTTTAGCTAGGGAAAAGCTTGGTATGATCAAAGAAGGAGAGATTCTTTTTATAGATCAAAATAAGGCTAAATAAAACCCTAATATAAATTGACTAGGTGTTTAAATTCGGATATAATTAAAATCAATTATAACAGTTAAGGGAGGAAGTTTTTTAGTATGACCCTACAGGTTGGAAGCATTTTAGAAGGCACAGTGGTGAACATTACAAACTTCGGAGCATTCGTTGAAGTAGGTGGAAAAACAGGTCTTGTTCATATCTCAGAAATCTCTAATGCTTATATAAAAGATATAAAGAAGCACCTTAAGGAGCAAGATAAAGTTAAGGTGAAGGTTATCGGTGTAGATGACAATGGAAGAATGAGTTTATCAATTAGACAGGTACCAGCTGATAAAGTTAGTCAAAAGCCTGTTGAAATCGACTGGGATAAAGAAAAAAGAAAGACTTCATCACTTTCATTTGAAGATATGATGTCTAAGTTTACTAAGGAAAGCGAAGAGAAGATGCAAGATCTTAAAAGAGGACAAGATTCAAAAAGAAAAGGCGGATATTCAAAAAGGTAACATAAGGCATATTATATGCCTTTTTTTATTTGTAAAAAGTCATCTAAACCCTTGCTACAAGCCCTTTTGAAAAAAAATTAAAAAAAGTTTTGAAAAAGTGTTGACTATTTTTTAAAGACGTTATATAATTAATCATGTCAGCGAGAGACATTAACGAAAGCGAGAAACACTGAAAGGTGATAAGTCGCTAAAGTAACTCGCCGGAGTGGCGGAACAGGCAGACGCACAGGACTTAAAATCCTGCGGTCCTCATCGACCGTACCGGTTCGACCCCGGTCTCCGGCACCACTTTAATATCGCGGGATGGAGCAGTTGGTAGCTCGTCGGGCTCATAACCCGAAGGTCAGAGGTTCGAGTCCTCTTCCCGCAACCAACTTTATAACGTGGCTGCGTAGCTCAGCTGGCCAGAGCATTCGGTTCATACCCGAAGGGTCGGGGGTTCGACTCCCTCCGCCGCCACCAAAAAGCACTGATTAATCAGTGCTTTTTTTATTTTTTGATTATCTATATTCTATGAATCATTTCTAAAATATATTCGGATTAAATTCATTTACAATTCACGGTTTTTTCCTAGCATAACTAAAAATATTATATCAATAAAGAATTTTTTTAGTCGAAGTGTATATTCTCATAATAAAAAACATTTACTTTATGTCAGAAAGTTTTTCAAGTCTAGGGAGTTTTAATGACAAAATAATGGACACCTTATTGATAAAATGAAATCACGATTAAAGAGATTTGAGATATATGTGTATGGAATAAATGAGGGGGTTACGAGAATGTACAAGGAAGAGTTAATGACATACAAAAGGGTTACCACAAAATTATCTAGAGAAAAAGGTATTGTTGGGGAATTAATATCAGTTAACGCGTTGCTTTTTTATACATGTGCTTTTTTTGCATCAAGGGTTATAATGTTGAAAATGTTTATGCCATTTGGACTAGCTTTCTTTATATCAGCCTATGGGCTCTTAGGAATTAGAGCAGCAGTAGCGACGGGATTTATTACTGCTATTGGATATATAAGCACGTTTAACGGTTATTTAGGGTTTTCCCACGCTGTTTCCTTAATGCTTATAATGGCAATAGGACTTATGATTAAGAAAGATGATAAGTTTAATATATTTAGAATAAGTGCCTGCACCTTCATTATAAATTCATTAGTTAATATATTTGTATATTATAAATTTATTTCAGGAAGTATGATTCCATATGATATACTTATAACTTTGTTTGAAAGTGTTATAGTAGTTGCTTTTGGGTTTATATTCTCATATGGTGTTCCAGTATGTTTTTTTAAAAAGAATAAAAAAGAACTTACTACTGAAGAGTTAGTATGTATGGCACTTATTATTGCCATTGCAGTTGCAGGAACATTTGATATAAGTTATATGGGATTATCCTTGAAAAATATTGTAGCATTTACACTTGCATTAACATGTGGATTTCTAGAAGGGGCAACACTTGGAGCCGCCATGGGTATAACCCTTGGACTTGTATCAGGAATAGCTGATACTACTATGCCATTTACAATAGGTGTATTTGGCTTTTGTGGATTAATCGCAGGAGTTTTTAAGGACTTTGGAAAAATACTTGCATCTGTAGCATTTATACTTTCTGCTGCTATACTATCATTTTATACATCTACATTTGCAGATATGCAGCCGCTATTAATAGATTCTGTTGTAGGTACCGTAATTTTTCTAATATCTCCAAAAAGAAAATTAGAAAAATTAGTTGTATTTAATAATAAAGTAGAATATGAAAAAGCTGAAACTCGGAGTGATTTATATCTCCAGAGGGTAAATGATGTTATGGCATCAAGACTTAGTATGGTATCAGGAGCCCTTGGAGGACTTTCGAATGTGTTAGAACAAAGCTTTACTAATCAACTTTCTAATAAAACAGACATAAATGCTATGGTAGAACAATTAGCAGATAAAGTTTGTTTTACATGTGAAAATAGAAATACATGCTGGGATAGTGAGATATATCATACAAGTAATTCATTTATACAGCTTTTAAGCAAAGTTGAGAAAAGAGGAAAGATTTCTGTTCAAGATATTCCAGACTCTCTTCAGAAAAAATGTTTAAGACCACATGAGCTAACAAGACAAACAAATAATGTATTTGAGGTTTTTAGAATAAACAGTAGGTGGAGAAATAAGCTTGCGAATTCTCGTATGGTACTAGCGGAACAAATAAGGGGTGTATCCTCTGTAGTAAATACTATGGTTGAAGAAGCAACTAATGTAATAGAGATTAAAAATGAAAAGGAAATAGATATTGAGGATGCATTAAGGTCAGAGGGTCTAAAGTTTAGTGAGGTTTTTGCAGTTAAAAGCCAAAAGGGACGTTTTGAGGTAATAGTTTATATAGATGCAAATGATGGAAATGATGTTAATGTTTGTAACTATACCTCGGTTATCAGTAAAGTTTTAGATAGAAGATTATGTACATCTAATCTTTCAGGGGCAATGGTAGATAATAATATACATCAAATAAAATTAGTTGAAGAGGAAAAATACACTGTTAAAACAGCAATTGCAAAATTATCTAGAGATGAGGTTTCAGGAGATAGTTATACATTTGGGGATATAGGAAGTGGAAGGTATCTTGTAGGACTTAGTGACGGAATGGGAAGTGGAGCTATAGCATCTAATGAAAGTAAAGCGACAATTTCACTTCTGGAAAAATTTATGGAGGCGGGTTTTGATAGAGATACTGCTATAAAGGCAATAAACTCAGTATTAATACTTGGTGATAGTGATGAAAGATTTGCAACAATAGATATGGCTATTTTAGACTTATATAACGGAATAGGTGAGTTTGTAAAAATAGGGGCAGCGCCTACATATATTAAAACATCAAGAGGAGTTGAAGTTTTAAAAAGTTCAAGTATACCTGTTGGAATTTTAGACAATGTTGATTTTGAAACAAACATTTTAGAAGTTAGAAATGGAGATATGATAATTATGGTTTCAGATGGGGTTTCTGATGCTAAGGAGGATATGAAAAATGATTGGGTTACCAAGGCTTTATCAGAATATGATAGTGGGAATCCAAAGGATGTAGCTGATTATATTCTAAAGAAAGCCAAATCCTACGTTAATGAATATGACGCAGATGATATGACTGTTATAGTAAGTAAGGTTTGGAAGGTAATATAGCGAAATAAAACACAGAGATATTAAGGTATAATACGTAATATCTCTGTGTTTTTTAATTTGTTAAATTATATATTGAGTTTTTACGTGAAAAACTCTATTATAATAATGTAACTACTAAAGGAATAAGTGGTGATAAAAATGTTATGTAAGGTAAAGAATACTATAGAAATTAACAATATGATAAGCCATGGCGATAATATAGTAGTTGGATTTTCAGGTGGACCAGATTCACTAAGTCTACTTCATATATTATTAAGCTTAAAGGATGAATATAATTTATCAATCCATGCGGCTCATGTTAATCATATGATAAGGGGAGAAGAAGCAACTCGTGATGAGGAGTTTTCAAGGTTATTCAGTAGGGAAAATAACATTACCTTTCATCTTCTAAGGGTAGATGTAAATTCCTTAGCTAAGAAAAATAAAATATCATCTGAAGAGGCAGGGCGAAAGGTTCGCTATGAATTTTTTAATGATATTTTAGATTCGATTGGAGGAGGGAAAATAGCCCTAGCTCACAATTTAAATGATAACGCTGAAACTATTATTATGAGAATCCTAAGAGGAACTTCTATATCTGGAATGGGAGGTATATCTCCAGTTCGTGAAAATATTATAAGACCTATTATAAATTGCAGGAGAGAAGAAATAGAGAAGTACTGCATAGATAATAATTTAAATCCAGTTATAGATAGTACTAATTTAGAGGAAATATATACGAGAAATAAAATAAGACTTAAGGTTATTCCATATATAAAAGAAAACTTTAATAAGAATATTTTAGAGAATTTACATGCTAATTCTCACATAGCAAGAGACGAAGAAGATATGATAACTTCCTTAGCTAGAGAAATGGTTAAGAATATAAAAAGAGAAAATGGATATAGCTTAGAAGAATTTAATAAACTGCATATAGCAATGAAAAGAAGAGTTTTAAGGTGCATTATTGAATCTACATTTAAAAGTCTTAAGGGGATAGAGTCAAAGCATATAGATCTAATCATAAATCTAATTAATAAAGGAGAATCTGGAAAGAAACTAGATATTAAAAAGGGATTAGTTTTAAGAATTAATTATGGAGTCTTTAATATTATACTTGAGGAAAAAAAATCAAAAGAAGTTGACTTTATAAGTCATAACATTTTGAAAGGAAGAATAATTATTAATGGTTACTCTATAGATTCTTCTATAATTAATAGAGAGGAAATGGACTTAGCGGATTCTACTACAAAGTATTTTGATTTAGATAAGATTAGTGGTGAAGTAGTAGTGCGTCTAAGACAAAATGGTGACTATATGTACTTAAAGGGCCTAAATGGAAAGAAAAAATTGAAGGATATATTTATTGATATGAAGATTCAAAGAGAAGTTCGAGATTCAATTCCTATTATTGCAGTAGGTAGCGAAGTTCTTGTTATACCATTTATAAAAGAATCTAAATCATATAAAATAGATAATTCAACAAATAAAATACTTAAAGTAAAAGTTAAGGAGTGCAAGTAATGGATAATTTAATTAAAGAGGTACTATATACTGAGGATCAAATTAAAGAAAAGGTTAGAGAACTTGCTAAGCAAATCTCAAAGGATTACGAGGGGAAAAAAGTTCTTTGTATAGGGATACTTAAGGGATCAGTTGTATTTCTATCAGATATAATAAGAGAAATGGATGTAGAGGTTGAAATTGACTTTATGGCTGTTTCAAGCTATGGACACTCAACAAAATCATCAGGTGTTGTTAGAATTCTTAAAGATCTTAACTATGATATAGAAGGAAAAGACGTGCTTATTATAGAAGATATAATAGATACAGGTACGACACTTAAATACCTATGTGAGTACTTAAAAGGAAGAAAGCCAAAAACATTAAAGGTATGTTGCTTATTAGACAAACCAGAAAGAAGAAATGCTGATATAAAGTCTGACTATACTGGATTTGTAATACCTGATTATTTTATAGTAGGTTATGGAATTGACTATGCGGATAGATTTAGACAACTTCCTTATATAGGTGTACCTAAAGAAGAAGTATACTCAGATAAGTAATTAACAGAAAAATTTCTTATTTGTGGAATGATAATCCTACTTTGTGATATAATAATAGGTAAAGCTATAAAGCAATAGCCTACTAAATAGTATGGCTTATAATTAGAAAGGGGGGCCAGAATGAAGAAGTCCTTATTTAAAAGCTTAATGGCCTGGTTTTTTATTATTACTGCCTTAGTTATAGCTGTAACTTTATATTCAAACGCAGCTCCAAAGAAAGAAAAATTAGTTTATTCTACATTGGTAACGAAGCTTGATAAAGGTGAGGTTAGCAAATTAGTTGTAAGTCTTGAGGACTTACAGGCAACAGGACAGCTTAAAAACGGAACTAAGTTTATGGTAACTTTAGGGTCACCTACAGAATTCCAAAAGCTTATGACAGATTACAATAGAACACATAATGAGAAAATAAGTGTAGAATTTATAGCACCAACGAAATACCCAATATGGTTATCACTTCTACCTAACTTATTACTTATTGTAATGATGATAGGATTCTTGTTTTTCTTTATGCAGCAATCACAAGGTGGCGGTGGAAAGGGAGTTATGAACTTCGGTAAAAGCAGGGCAAAACTTGCTACAGGTGATAAGAAGAAAGTAACTTTTAATGACGTTGCCGGAGCAGATGAGGAGAAGGTAGAACTTCAAGAAATAGTAGATTTCTTAAAGCAACCTAAAAAATACATAGAACTTGGTGCTAGAATACCAAAGGGAGTACTACTTGTTGGTCCTCCAGGGACAGGAAAGACTTTACTTGCAAAGGCAGTTGCAGGGGAAGCAGGAGTTCCTTTCTTTAGTATAAGTGGTTCAGATTTTGTTGAGATGTTTGTTGGGGTTGGAGCATCTAGAGTTAGAGATTTATTCGAAAACGCTAAGAAAAATGCCCCATGTATAATATTTATAGATGAAATTGACGCCGTTGGTAGACAAAGAGGAGCAGGTCTTGGCGGAGGACATGATGAAAGAGAACAAACTCTTAATCAGCTTCTTGTAGAGATGGATGGATTTGGAGTTAATGAAGGAATCATTATGATTGCTGCAACTAACAGACCAGATATACTTGATCCAGCGCTACTTAGACCAGGTAGATTCGACAGACAAGTTACTGTTAATGCTCCTGATGTTAAGGGAAGAGAAGAAATTCTAAAAGTTCATTCTAGAAACAAACCATTATCAAGTAAGGTTGACCTTGCTGTTCTTGCTAGGAGAACACCGGGATTTACTGGGGCTGATCTTGAAAATCTAATGAATGAGGCAGCTCTTCTATCAGTTAGAAAAAATAAGAAAAAAATTGGTATGAGAGAATTAGAAGAGGCTATTACTAGAGTTATAGCAGGACCCGAAAAGAAGAGTAGAGTTATGAGTGAGAAGGAAAGAAAGCTTACTGCATATCACGAAGCAGGTCATGGTATAGTAATGAGACTTTTACCTAATTGTGACCCAGTTCATGAAATTAGCATAATTCCAAGAGGAAGAGCTGGAGGATACACTTTATCACTTCCACAGGAAGACAGAAATTATGCTACTAAGGGAGATCTTAAGGATCAAATAGCTGGGCTACTTGGAGGAAGAGTTGCTGAAAAAATTGTTCTTGATGATATAAGTACAGGAGCAAGTAATGATATTCATAGAGCAACTCAAATTGCAAGACAAATGGTAACAAAATACGGTATGAGTGATGTTTTAGGACCAATTGAGTTTGGTGAAGAACATGGCGAAGTATTTATGGGAAGAGATTTTAATAAATCAAGAAATTATAGTGAAGAGGTAGCTTCAGCAGTAGATGCTGAGATTAAAGGCTTTGTACTTGAAGGCTATGAAACAGCTGAAAAACTTCTTCGTGAAAATATAGATACTCTTCATAGAGTTTCAGAGGCTTTACTTGAGAGAGAAAAGCTTGAAGCTGACGAATTTGAAGCTATTTTTAACGGTCAAACTGTTGAGGATATCAAGAAAAAGGAAGCTGAACAAGCAGCTGCTAAAAAAGCTGAGAAGGAAGCTGCAGAGGCTAGAAAGGCTGAAGAAGCTAAAAAGTCTATAGAAGAAAGTGATGAAAACTTAACAGAAGATAATTCAGGAGAAGTTAAGAATGAAGAGGATAAACAAGTTTCAAATCTTAATGAATCTGATGATTCTAATGAAAAAAATGATTCACAAATAAACAATAATAAATCTGAAAACTAATTAGTTTTAAGGCTCTATATCTTATGGTATAGAGCCTTTTTAAAAATCTATTTAGGATATATTTTTGAAAATAATCCTTAAACAATATATAATAAAAGAATCCCTATAATCTAGGGTATTATTATGTTGTAATTTCTTTGAAAAAGGTGA
The DNA here is from genome assembly GCF_001047375.1 of Clostridium cylindrosporum DSM 605. Taxonomy (NCBI): domain Bacteria; kingdom Bacillati; phylum Bacillota; class Clostridia; order Eubacteriales; family Clostridiaceae; genus Clostridium; species Clostridium cylindrosporum. The sequence goes on along the minus strand of NZ_LFVU01000024.1, from coordinate 5,876 downwards.
AATATATGAAGAATATAGTGTTAGAATATCTTAAAGAGTCAATGAACTATGTATCAGGTGAGGATATGAGCCGAGAGCTTGGGGTTTCAAGGACAGCTATATGGAAAAATATAAAAAAACTTAAGGAATTAGGTTATAATATAGAGTCCTCATCTAAAAAAGGCTATAGATTACTTGAAAGTCCAGATATATTAACTGAAGGGGAAATAGCGCCACTTCTTAATACTAATTATATAGGTAGAGAAATTGTATATTATGAAGAAATAGGCTCAACTAATGATGAGGCGACTCTTCTTGCTAAAAAGGGAGCTAAGGAAGGGCTTGTAGTACTTTCAAGTTTTCAAACAAAGGGAAGAGGGAGACTACAAAGAAACTGGGTTAGTAGTAAAGGGGAAGCCATAGCTATGTCTATACTTTTAAGGCCAGAAATTCCACCATTTATGGCTCCAGGAATTACCCAGGTTGTAGCTTTATCAGTTGCAGCGGGGCTTCATTTATCCACAGATCTGAAATTTAGTATAAAATGGCCTAATGATATAATACTAAATGGTAAAAAGGTATGTGGAATACTTACCGAGATGGATGGAGAAATAGATAGCTTAAACTATATAATAGTTGGAATCGGGATTAACGTAAATCAAGCTGAGATTCCAGATGAGATAAGTCATAAGGCTACATCACTTAAAGTTGAGCTTTCAAAACATATAGAAAGAAAAATTATAGTTTCAAATATATTAAATGAATTTGAAAAAAACTATAAGGTTTTTAAGGAAGATGGCATAGCACCTTTTATAGGTGAACTAAAAAAATACTCAGCACTTATAGGTAAGGATGTTTTAATATCAAACCCATTTAAAACATTTAATGGTAAGGTAGTTGATATAGATAGTGAAGGATATTTAGTTGTTGAGGATGAAGATGGAAATCTTCAAAGTATAGTTGGAGGAGATATATCTATAAGAGGATGTAATTCATACTTACCTTAGAATACTAATTATTTATATAAATTTTTAAGCAGAGAGGGAATACTATGTTACTTGTATTTGATGTTGGAAATACTAATGTTGTAATTGGAGTGTATAAAGGGGAAACCTTGTTAACACACTGGAGATTATCGACTACTGAAGAGCGAACAGCAGATGAATATGGAGTTATGATAATTAATTTATTTGAAAGGTCAGGAATTAACTACAAGGACATTGAAGCTGTGATAGTATCATCAGTAGTACCTAATATAATGTATTCCCTAGAGAGAGGGATAAGAAGATATTTTAATGTAGAGCCAATCGTTGTAGGACCAGGAGTTAAAACAGGTATTAACATAAAATACGACAATCCCAAAGAGGTTGGGGCAGACAGAATAGTTAATGCAGTAGGAGCAATTGAAATCTATAAAAAATCTCTTATTATTGTAGACTTTGGAACTGCAACAACATTTTGTGCTGTAGGGAAAAATGGAAACTACTATGGAGGAGCTATAACTCCTGGAATAAAAATATCTTCAGATGCATTATTTTCAAAGGCAGCTAAGCTTCCAAGAGTAGAACTTACATCGCCTTCTAATATAATATGTAAAAATACAGTTCAAAGTATGCAAGCAGGAATTGTATATGGATATGTTGGAAGTGTTGATTATATAGTTGATAATATGAAAAAAGAAATGATGTCACTTGGAGAAGATGATATATTTGTTGTATCAACAGGTGGGCTATCAAAGCTTATTCTTCCACATAGTAAAACAATAAATGAGTTTAATTCAAATCTAACATTGGAAGGGTTAAGAGTAATATACGAAAAAAATAAATAAGGTGATAAGCATGAAAATAGGAAATTTTGTACCAGATAATAATGTATTTTTAGCACCTATGGCAGGTGTAACAGATAAGTCATATAGAATAATATGCAAAAGCCAAGACTGTGGAATGGTTTATACTGAAATGATAAGTTCTAAGGGAATGTACTATGGAAGTAAAAGAACAGGACTTATGCTTGATATAGACCCACGGGAAGGAGCAACAGCTGTTCAGATATTTGGATCAGATCCTGATATAATGGGATTCATGGCTGAAACTATAGGAGATAATGAAAAAGTATCTATTATAGATATAAACATGGGATGTCCTGCACCTAAAATAGTAAAAAATTGTGATGGATCAGCTTTAATGAAGGATCCAAAGACAGCAGAGAAAGTTGTTAAAAAGGTTGTTGAAAAGGCTAAGAAACCTGTAACTGTAAAAATAAGAAAGGGATGGGATGATTCCTTAATTAATGCTGTAGAATTTGCTAAGATGCTAGAAGCTGCAGGGGCAAGTGCTATTACTATACATGGGAGAACAAGAGCTCAAATGTATGAAGGGGTAGCAGATTGGGATATCATAAAAAAGGTTAAAGAAGCTATAAGTGTACCTTTAATTGGTAACGGTGATGTAAAATCTCCTGAAAGCGCTAAGAAGTTAATTGAATATACCGGTTGTGATGGTATTATGATTGGAAGAGCAGCAATGGGAAATCCATTTATATTTAAAAGAGTAGTACACTACCTTAAAACAGGTGAAATAATAGATGATGTACCAGGGAGAGATAAAATAGATACAGCACTATACCATTTAAGCCTTGCAGAGGAGTTTAAAGGCCATACAGGGGTTATAGAAATGAGAAAACATATTGCTTGGTATATAAAAGGTATGAAGGATGCTGCAGCTGTTCGAGATGCAGTAAATAAGATGACATCTAAAGAGGAGATGGAAAGCTTTCTTCTTGATTATAGAAAAAGTATAATTTTGTAAAATAAGCAAGGTGCAAACATATTGACAATATGCAGTATGAGTTTTATAATATGACGTAATGAAAAAGGGGTGATAAGCAAGGCGGCTTATTACCCTCATTAACATATAATAGCTAAGTAAATTGAGCCTGTTTATTCTTAATTTCAAGAATAATAGGTGATTTTTATTTCTATGATAAGTAATTCCCTCATATATTGAGGGTAAGATATTAAATGGCACCTTACATAAATTTTGTCCTTTCAAAGGAGCCAAATACTTTGAACATTAAAGGGGAGATAACCATGAGCGAAAACAAGCAAGTAGTTTTAACCTACGAAGGTGTAAAAAAGATAGAAAGTGAACTTGAATATCTAAAAACAGTAAAGAGAAAAGAAGTTACTGAAAAGATAAAAGTAGCAGTTTCTTATGGAGACCTTAGTGAAAACTCAGAATACGATGAAGCTAAAAATGAGCAGGCTTTCACAGAAGGTAGAATTGCTACACTTGAAAACATGCTGAAAAATGCTAAAATAATTGATGACGACGATATTAAAACAGATGTTGTTTCAGTTGGTGCAGCAGTTAAGGTTCTAGATAAAGAATTTGGAGATGAACTTGAAATTACTATAGTAGGTTCAGCAGAAGCTGATCCAATGGAAATGAAGATTTCAAACGAAGCTCCTATAGGTAGAGGACTTGTAGGTGCAAAGGTTGGAGATGTAGTAGAAATCCAAATACCAGACGGAAGCATAACATACGAGGTACTAGAGATTAAAAGACGCTAAATTTGGAGGTAAAGGGAATGTCAAATGAAGAATTAAATTCATTGGATTTAAATAAGCTTGAAGAAGAATACAATCAATATATGAAGCAAAGACTACAAAAGCTAGAAGAACTTCAGGCAAAGGGAGAAGATCCATTTCACATTACGAAGTACGACAGAACACATACATCAAGTGAAGTTAAGGAAAACTTTGATGAATTAGAAGGCAAGATTGTTAAGGTTGCTGGAAGAATTATGTCTAAAAGAGTTCATGGTAAAGCAGGATTCTCAGATGTTCATGATAGATGCGGAAAAATTCAAATATACACTAAGCTAGATATTCTTGGAGAAGAAAAGTTAAAGTTCTATAAGACACTAGACCTTGGTGATATTATAGGGGTAGAGGGAAAAGTATTTAAGACAAAAACAGGAGAAACTTCTCTAGAAGTTACTGATTTCTCACTACTTACTAAGGCTTTAAGACCACTTCCTGAAAAGTGGCATGGACTTAAGGACCCAGACCTTAGATATAGACAAAGATATGTAGATCTTATAGTTAATAAAGACGTAAGAGATACATTTATGAAAAGAACTCAAATAATAAGAGCTATTAGACGTTTCCTAGATGATAGAGATTTCTTAGAAGTAGAAACACCAATTCTATCACCTATAGCTTCAGGTGCAGCTGCAAGACCATTTGAAACACATTCAAATGCATTAGATATTGACCTGTACCTAAGAATAGCAACAGAACTATACCTAAAGAGACTTATAGTAGGTGGATTTGAAAAGGTATACGAACTAGGTAAGAACTTTAGAAATGAAGGTATAAGTGTAAGACATAACCCTGAGTTTGATGTTATAGAAATTTACGAAGCTTATTCAGATTATAACGATATGATGGAACTTACAGAGAATCTAATTTCATATGTGTGTATGGAAGTTCTTGGAACAACTAAGGTTGAATATGAAGGAACAGAAATTGATTTTAAGGCTCCATGGAATAGAATCTCAATGGCGGATATTGTTAAGGAACACTCAGGTGTTGACTTTAATGCTATTAAGTCAGATGAAGAGGCTAGAGAAGCTGCAGTTAAGCTTAACTTAGAAGGATCACTAGTTAAGGACCTTAAGGATTGTACTTGGGGGGATATACTAAATGCTGCCTTTGAAGAATTTGGTGAAAAGAATATAGTTCAACCAACATTTATTACAGACTATCCAGTTGAAATATCACCTCTTGCAAAGAGAAAGCCAAATGATCCATCTTTAACAGAAAGATTTGAGGCTTTTGTATATGGAAGAGAAATAGCTAATGCTTATTCAGAGCTTAATGATCCAATAGATCAAAGGGGAAGGTTTGAGCAACAGGCTAAGGAAAAAGAACTTGGAGATGACGAAGCATTCCAAACAGATGATGATTTTGTAAATGCTCTTGAAATTGGTATGCCTCCAACAGGGGGACTTGGAATAGGTGTAGATAGACTTATAATGTTCCTAACTAATTCATCTTCAATTAGAGACGTATTGCTTTTCCCAACAATGAAGCCAATACAAAAAAATCAATAATATAGAATCTAAAGCTGCTTACAAACATAAACTGTAAGCAGCTTTTTTAAAAAATATTAACTTAAAATTTTTAAAAAAGTACTTGCAATATATTTTAATTATGCTATAATAATTCTTGTAAGATGTTCCGCGGTAGCTCAATGGTGGAGCACTCGGCTGTTAACCGATAGGTTGGAGGTTCGAGTCCTCTCCGCGGAGCCATTTTATTAAGCCTTAAAGGCTTTTTATTTTCCCAAAAATTAAGATTATGTTAATCGTGGCTGCGTAGCTCAGCTGGCCAGAGCATTCGGTTCATACCCGAAGGGTCGGGGGTTCGACTCCCTCCGCCGCCACCAAGACCGTGTTTCTAATGACACGGTCTTTTTTTATGTATACTTACATTTTTTATAAAGTAAATAATATATAAATAAAGAAGGAATTTACCTATGTGGGATTCCTTCTTTATTTATATAAAAATACTAAAGGCTAGGGAAAGGTATGGATTTAACTAGGTAAAAAATTGAAAAGTAAGTACAACTATTCCTAGTGTATCTAGTATAGGAAAAGGGTAAGAAATAAAGAAAGGTTAATATATTTACAGTATAATCTTAATAAATAGTATATAAGTAATTAAAAAAAATATTATGTCATGTTAAGATATATCTTGTCGGAGCGAGAGCAAAGACAACTGAAACAAAACAAATTTAAAAAGTTTAAAAGTAACTGTTGACAAGCAAGTCAATTACTGATAAACTAATCAAGTACTTTGGTCATTGAAAACTAAACAGTAACTATAGCGA